>CAUZIY010000156.1:0-7261 GCA_963579995.1 Phycisphaerae bacterium | reverse complement strand
CGGTTGGTTGAAGCAGGCGTGACATTTGTAACGGTGAATATTCAAGGGTGGGATGATCACGATAAGATCGCTGAGCGCATCGGTAGGCGCGCTCCCCGATATGATCATGCAATGGCGGCTCTGGTCAGTGATATTTACGCGCGAGGACTGGATCGTGATGTATTGGTGGTGGCGATGGGTGAGTTTGGTCGTACCCCACGAATCAATAAAAACGGTGGTCGTGATCACTGGGGTCCGCTTAATAGCGCGGTCTTTTCGGGTGGCGGGTTGCGGGTGGGGCAGATTGTCGGTGCCTCGGATCAAAAAGGTCAGGCACCAACGCGGAATCCTTACAGGCCAGAAAATGTACTTGCCATGGTATACCGTCACCTTGGCATTGATCCGGTGCTAACATTCAATGATTACACCGGTCGTCCCGTCCATATCTTGCCGCGTCGTGGATTGATTGGAGAACTCATCTAGCCACCGTTTGCACAGGCCTCTTCTTACGATTCCGCCGGTGGTCCCATAAATTTAAAATCCTATATAACCAAGGGCGTAAGGCTCAGGGAAGCTGCAGCAGCCGGGTAATCACCTGCGATCAAATTACGATATCCTGATCATGGTGTTAAGGTTCATGGCCCGGCTTGGATCCTTCCATGGATTTAATACAGGATTAAGACAATCGGCCGATGCTTGCAGCATGGGTAACCCGGTATCATGTCCTTGTCGTGAGAAAGTTTTCGGCCCTGACCGATCGATGTCATCAGTCGTAACTGTGGACGAGCAGGAATTCCAGATGGGATTGAGGCATTTCAAGTTAAGATGGTAATTTATGGGTTGGTTCAGGGGATTTGATGATGCAACAGCGAAGCCTAGGAAAAACCGGAGTGTCTCTATCGGTAGTTGGTTTTGGTGCGATAGTATTTTTGAAGGAAGGTCCAGAGTTTGCCCGCAATACGGTTGCGCGTGCGATTGATGCAGGTGTTAACTATTTTGACATGGGACCCTATGGCAAGGGACAAGCGGAGGAAATTGGCGGCCCTGCCATCAAGCCATATCGTGGCAGGATTTTTTTGGCTGAAAAAACTGGTGAGCGTAAGAAAGAGGAGGCTGAGGCCGGCCTTCGCCAATCACTAGAAAGGATGCGTACTGACTACTTTGATCTCTATCAACTCCATGGCGTGCGCACGATGGAGGAGGTCGAAACAATTGTGGGTCCAGGAGGTGCATTGGAGGCTTTCGTTAAAGCCAGGGATGAAGGCCTTGTTCGCTTTCTTGGGTTTTCAGCACATAGTGAAGAAACAGCACTGGCCTTGATGGCGCACTTCAACTTCGACACGGTACTTTTTCCAGTGAACTACGTGTGCTGGTATCAGGGGCACTTCGGCCTCGTCGTGATTGACAAAGCTCAGGAAAATGACATGGGTATTTTGGCCCTGAAGACACTGGCTAAAAAACCTTGGCCGGATGACAAACGACCGGAAGGGTCTAAGACCTGGTATTCACCAGTTGATACCCATGAAGAGGCAAAGTTGGCACTGCGGTGGACATTGTCGCGGCCCGTGACCTCCTGCGTCTGCCCTGGTGATGTAGAGTATTTGTGGTGGATGATTGATGCGGAAAGGGAAGTTGCCCCCCTCACCACGGAAGAGAAGGCGGCGATCATCAATTCAACGGTGGGTATTACGCCGATATTTCCAATGGAACCGGCCAAGGTTTGACTATGACGCCTTGGGGATGTTATTGAACAAGTTGTTCAAGCTGGGCATGAGCACTGCTGGGTTTTACAGGTGATCAAATTGATCAGGTCCGCTGATCTAGTTCCGCAATCCATATGTCCCCATAATACACATCGTGGATTGGATGTCGGTAACGCAGGTACTCGTAATTGAATAGTCAACAGGTCATCCTTTTTACGCTGCTTATTTTGGTTTTCATCTTTCTGATCTGGGGACGATGGCGATACGATTTGGTTGCGTTCACGGCATTGTTGGTGGCATTGGTGGTTGGCGTTGTACCACATGAGAAGGCATTTTCCGGATTCGGTCATCCGGCTACGGTGATCATCGCATTAGTTCTGATTGTAAGCCGCGGGCTTTCCAATTCAGGTGCGATTGAACTTGTGGCACAGTTTATTGTAAAGCCGGCCAGGAAATTAGGGGTTCACATCGGCATCATGGCAGGATTTGCCGCGGTACTTTCGGCGGTGATGAATAACGTCGCGGCTCTAGTGCTTCTCATGCAGATTGACCTTCGTACTGCGGGGAAAGCTAAGCGTAGTCCAGCGTTGACCCTGATGCCGCTGTCATTTGCATCAATTCTTGGTGGCATGGTCACCCTCATAGGAACGCCACCGAATATCGTGATATCCCAGTTCCGAGCAGAAGAACTGGGTGACGCGTACAGGATGTTTGACTTTGCACCGGTCGGTGCGGCATGTGCGGTGGTGGGGATCTTATTCATCACGACGATTGGATGGCGGTTAATTCCTCGTGGATCGTCGGAACACAACACGCCGAAAGAACTATTTGATATCGAGGGTTACATTGCGGAAGTCAAGGTGCCGAAAAGTTCGCGAATTGTGGGAAAGAAGGTGCGTGAACTTGATGATATCGCTGAGGATAATGACACGGCAATCATTGGTTTGATTCGCCGGGGTGAGAGACTTCCTGGGTTGGCACGTCGGGTGGAGATCCGCAGTGGTGATATTCTTGTTCTCGAAGCTCATCCAGATGGTATTGAAGGATTGGTTGGTGCGCTGGGCCTTGAGTACATCCAGAAGGCGGACCGCTCCTCATTGGTGGGGCAGGATTTGTCATTGGTAGAAGTCATTGTCCCTGAAGGTGCACGTGTTGTGGGGCGGTCAGTGCTATCGATGCAGTTGCTTTATCGTCACAGCGTCACCTTGTTAGGGGTGTCGCGTGGGGGGAAACGTTTTACGAACCGGGTGCGTAAGCTCGAAATCGAGACGGGCGATGTGCTGTTGTTGCTGGGTCCGACTGAGCGGCTGCCCGAGATTACAAACTGGCTCGGATGCTTGCCACTGGCTGAACGTGGTTTACAACTGATCAAGCGTGAGAAGGCCGGCATGGCGGCGGTTATTTTTGCAATGGCCATTGTGTTGGCGAGCACGGGTGTATTGTACTTGCCCATTGCGCTTGGGTGCGCAGCTGTCCTGATGGTGATTTTCAAGATCGTTCCACTGCGCCAGATCTACGACTCGGTGGAATGGTCAGTCATTGTGCTGCTCGGCTCGATGATTCCCATTGGCGCAGCGCTCGCCGATAGTGGTGGAACCAAACTGATTGCTGATGGTATTGTGACTGCTGCGTCGGGGTTTTCGCCCGCAATTGTTTTAGCGCTGCTAATTGTAATCACCATGACGCTATCAGATGTTATGAATAATACTGCCACCGCGATCATTGCCGCTCCAATAGCACTGGACATCGCCAATCGATTGAATGTCAGCCCCGACCCATTTCTGATGGGCGTCGCCGTTGCCGCCTCGTGCGCCTTTCTTACGCCGATTGGTCACAAGAATAATACATTGATCATGGGACCAGGGGGCTATCGTTTTAGCGACTATTGGCGAATGGGTTTGCCACTTGAGATCATGATCATTCTCGTTGCAACGCCAATGATCCTGTGGATATGGCCATTGTAGGTTTTTGGGGGGCGGGGTGAGAGTGCTTATCTATATGCAGTTGGCTGATACCCTTAAGTGATTTAGGTATCAGGCCACCATCTTGACGTGGTAGGTGGTGGTGAATTACAGTCGACTCTGTTTCCTGATGTTGGGATATCCATGAGACTGGACAGGCTTTACAACGAAGACTGCATCACCGGGATGGCCCGAATACCCAATGCCAGTGTGGATCTTGCATTTGCGGATCCGCCATTCAATATTGGGTACACGTACGATGTCTACGAAGACCAACGTGCGGCAGACGAATATCTTACCTGGACGAAACAATGGGGCGCAGAGCTGGTCCGTACCCTCAAGTCAGATGGGACATTTTGGCTTGCGATTGGCGATGATTTTGCTGCTGAATTAAAACTGATCTTTCAGCGAGAATTGGGGCTTTGTTGTCGCAGTTGGGTTGTTTGGTATTACACCTTTGGTGTTAACTGCACGAAGAAGTTTAGTCGTAGCCATACCCATCTTTTTCACTTTGTTAAAAACCCAAAACACTTTACTTTTAATACGGATGGCATTCGTGTACCTTCCGCTCGTCAACTTGTGTATGCCGATTCGCGAGCAAATTCAAAAGGGCGTTTGCCCGATGATACATGGATCCTACGTCCGCAGGACGCGAAAGAGAGCTTTACGTCACAAGAAGATGTGTGGTACTTTCCCCGCGTTTGCGGCACATTCAAGGAACGAGCTGGTTGGCATGGTTGCCAGATGCCTGAGCAACTGTTAGGGCGGATCATCAAGGCATGCTCAAATCCCCACGAGACAGTTCTTGACCCGTTCGGTGGCAGCGGAACGACGCTTGTCGTTGCCAGGAAGCTTGATCGTCACTACCTCGGATTTGAACTTTCAGAAAATTATGCGGATCAGATCAGAACCCGCCTTCAGGCAGTCCATCTTGGCGATCCATTATCTGGCGCCGAGGAACCTCAGGTCAGCGCGCCAGAGACAAAAGATGGCAAACGCATCAAACGGGACGCCGCACCGGCGTCATATGCCAAATCCAAGCGGTCCAGCGTGATGAAAGCAAATGTGTTGTGGGCTGGAATTGATCGTGAGGCTTCACCATCGCCACGAAAAAAGGGGCAAGCATAAGTACTTGCCCCTAAGGTGTTTAACGTAATAGCGGGGGTGGGATTCGAACCCACGACCTCCGGGTTATGAGCCCGACGAGCTACCAGACTGCTCTACCCCGCAATCGTATTGTGAGACGCATGATATCGCTCGTGGCGGTCGGGTCAATGTGGGATCACGGGAATGCAGGGCCCATGCTCAGCACAGTTCGTGATAGATCTTAGGCGCCCTGTCAGCCTGGCAGGTGGCGGCAGGAGGCTGACCGGTTTTGTCACCAGCATGTGATTGCAGTGGGCGTTGGGGTATGTGGGATTTGGGTGGTAAATGTTTTGTAAATAGTGGTTTGTGACGTTTATGTTGGCTGCACCCGCCCTGTGACAAGGTGGTATTGCAGTTGCAAGGAGGATAGTACTAAATATTGGTTCTTCTTACTGCAAACCACACACGCTGGTGGCAGCGGGATGAGGAAAATCGTTTGTGGGATCTATTTCAATCTAGCCTGGAGAGACAAAGACGATGGCCGTAAAAGATTTGGCCTTTGACGAGGATGCTCGGCTCAGTTTGTTAGCTGGGGTAGAAAAACTAGCCGGTGCGGTCAAAAGTACACTTGGTCCACGTGGACGTAACGCCGTGCTCGATAAGAGTTGGGGTGGTCCCACCGTCACCAAGGATGGTGTAACCGTTGCGGAAGAAATTGAACTGACTGACAAGCGCGAGAATATGGGTGCTCAGTTGGTCAAGGAAGCGGCCAGCAAAACGTCGGATAAGGCTGGTGATGGCACGACAACTTCAACCGTACTTGCTGAAGCCCTGTTCAAGGAAGGCTTGAGGCAGGTGACTGCAGGCGTTGATGCCAACGGTTTGGTTCGTGGCATGCGAAAAGCAGTGAGTGCGGTTGTCGCTTCGATCGTAAAGCAGTCGACGCCAATCGATGTGACCAAGAAGGATGAGATCGCCAATGTTGCCGCCATTAGTGCCAACAACGATCAAGCAATCGGCAAGATCATGGCGGATGCTTTTATGAAGGTTGGTAAGGACGGTGTGATCACTGTTGAAGAGGGTAAAAGCCTCGATACATATGTTGATGTGGTCGAAGGCATGCAATTTGATCGTGGTTTCTTGAGTCCAAATTTTGTGACCAACCCCGATCGTCTTGAATGTGAACTGAGTCGATGCCTCGTTCTTATTCATGAAGACAAGATCAGTTCGCTGCAGAAACTTGTTCCATTACTGGAAAAGGTTCAGCAGGCGAAAAAGCCGCTGCTCATCATTGCAGAGGATATTGAGGGTGAGGCTTTGGCGACATTGGTGGTCAACAAGCTTCGCGGTGTACTCAACGTGTGTGCAGTCAAGGCTCCTGGCTATGGCGATCGTCGCAAGGCAATGCTTGAGGATATCGCGACTCTTACCGGTGCCGAACCGATCATGAAGGACTTGGGCATTGAACTGGATGCCGTTGAGTTGAGTCAAATGGGTTTGGCTAAGCGAGTCAAAATTGACTCGGAGAATACGATAATCATTGAAGGTGCTGGCGAATCAAAGAGCATTCAAGCTCGGATTGAGCAGATTCGTCGGGAGATAGATACAACCACCAGTGATTACGACCGTGAAAAACTTCAGGAAAGGTTGGCAAAGCTGGCTGGTGGAGTGGCCCAGATCAATGTTGGTGCTGCGTCAGAAGCAGAGCTCAAGGAGCGAAAGGCTCGTGTTGAAGATGCGTTACATGCAACTCGAGCGGCTGTTGAGGAGGGGATCGTCCCCGGTGGCGGCGTAAGTTTCATTCGTGGCATCGAGGTGCTGTCGGATGTCAAGACCACTGGTGATGACGAAGCGGCCGGTGTTGATATTGTTCGTAGATCACTGGAAGTACCGTTGCGGACCATCGCCGACAATGCTGGTGAACGTGGCTCCGTCGTGGTTCGTAAAGTTGAAGAAGGTAAGGGAAGTTTCGGATTTAACGCCCTGGCTCGTAAATACGAGGACTTGATCAGCGCGGGAATTATCACACCGACCAAGGTTGATCGTACCGCTTTAGAGAATAGTGCAAGTGTCGCATCGCTGTTGATAACTTGTGATTGCATTATCACTGAGGCGCCCGACGACAAAGATGATGCTGGTGGCCCAGGTGGTCATGCTCATGGCGGACCTCCTGGTGGCGGCATGGGCGGCATGGGCGGCATGGGCGGCATGGGCGGCATGGGTGGCGGCATGGGTGGCATGGGTGGCATGGGCGGCATGATGTAATTTGAAAATTGCGATGGTTGGCATAGGCCGCCATGGCTTAAATCAATTAAATCAATTAAATCAACGTATGAGGTGAATGGAAATGGCAACTGCGACTGCAAGCAAGACGAAAATTCGACCATTGGATGATCGTGTTCTGGTTAAGCCTGAAGAGGCTGAAGATCGTACAGTTACTGGCATCTACCTACCTGAGGGAGCAAAAGAAAAGCCGATGCAGGGCAAGGTAGTCGCTACGGGACCCGGAAAACTTGGCGATGATGGAAAGCG
>CAUZIY010000155.1:0-7292 GCA_963579995.1 Phycisphaerae bacterium | reverse complement strand
CATCCAGAAAAACACGCTTGAAAGGAATATCTGTGTTTGGAGCAACCAGTGCCCGCAAGTAGTCAAAGCTGCCCAACTCATTTACATCATCTTGTTACAATTCACGCGATAAACCAACGCCCAGGTAATTCATGGCAATCATTGAGATCAACGGACTTAGCAAGACCTACAGCGTTTATCACAAACGGGAGGGAATTGCCGCTTCTATTCGCGGCCTGTTTCATCGCCAGTACAGATCTGTGCACGCAGTTCGCCAGATTGATCTACAGGTTAATGAAGGTGAATTTGTTGCTTTTCTTGGCCCCAATGGCGCCGGGAAGACCACCACGCTCAAACTCCTTTCTGGAGTGATTCACCCTACCGAAGGCACAGCCAGCGTCATGGGGTATGTACCGTGGCAGCGGCAAATAGGCTATCGACGCCGGTTTTCCCTGGTCATGGGACAGAAGAACCAGTTGTGGTGGGATCTGCCAGCTCAAGAGTCTTTTCGGCTTCATCAACAAATTTACCGGATCGAAAGGCCGGTATTTGAAAAAACGCTTGACGAACTAGTGGAATTGTTAAACCTGCAGGGTTTGCTGGGCCAACCCGTGAGGGAATTATCACTTGGCGAACGAATGAAGATGGAACTCGTCGCATCGCTGCTCCATTCACCCAAAGTACTTTTCTTAGATGAACCCACGATTGGTCTTGATGTGGTTGCCCAGCACAATGTCCAGGGATTTCTGCGACATTACCAGCAACAGAGAAACATCACGATCATGTTGACAAGCCACTACATGAAGGACGTCGTGGCGCTTTGCAGGCGTGTGGTAATCATCACAGGAGGTCGGATCATGTACGATGGCTCCCTTTCAGGCATTATCGATCAGTTCGGTGGACATAAACTGCTGACATTGCAGTTTAGTGATGAAGCTCCAGTTGATTTGAAAAATTTCGGTGAACTTGTTGAAGTCCAATCACCACGTGCTAAATTGCGTGTTGATCGTTCTTCCGTCACCACCGTGCTGGGTCAAATCCTTTCCAAATATAATCTTGTGGATGTCAGTGTAGAAGAGCCTCCACTCGAGGAGGTCATCGCCGAAGTATTTGCATCAGTAAATGGTACGCATGAAGCAGAGTTGAACAAGCAGCAGGTACTCAGCAATGCCAGTGACTAGCGTCAGTCCACAAACCTGGTGGACCATCTTTCGCATCAGTCTAGAAGAACGGTTGGTCTACCGGGCGGACTTTGCGCTGGGCACGTTGATGCGGTTTATTCCCATTGTGACACAGGTCCTTTTGTGGCAAGCCATTTTCGAGGCCCTAAAAGGCGATGATGTGGCGGGGTATCAATACAATGATATTGTCGCGTACTACCTTCTAGTGCTCGTAGGTCGGGCATTTTCCAGTATGCCCAATCTCTCCGAGGGCATTGCACAGCAGATCCGCGATGGCCAGATCAAGAAATTCCTTATCCAGCCAATTGACCTCATTGAATTTCTTCTCATCACAAGGGTTGCACACAAGGTCGTTTACTACGGGATTGCGATTGGGCCATTTGCATTGGTATTTTTCCTTTGCCGGGGATTCTTCTCCGGATGGCCGGATGCCATTACCCTGGCAGGTTATGCCACCTCGCTTGTACTTGCTTTCCTGCTGGGTTTTTTTCTTGAGGCATTCATCGGGCTGATCGGCTTTTGGTTTCTTGAAGTCAGCTCGTTACTTTTCATGTACATGCTGATTAACTACTTTCTTTCCGGACATATGTTCCCCTTGGCGATGCTCCCTGAACCGTGGGCTTCGATTGCACAAGCCATTCCACTGCAATACCTGGCCTATTTCCCAACCCAGGTGTTCCTGGGGAAAATACAGGGCGAAATGCTGGCATGGGGATTGACCATCCAACTGGCATGGGTGATATGCTTTGCCATCCTTTGCAGAATTGCAATGCACTATGGCGTAAGACGATACAGTGCCTTTGGCGGCTGAGGAGCCAATGATGTGAGTGAAAGTCCTCCCTCGTATACCCGCGTGCTGGCTGTTCTAGCTCGTAATAGTTTCGTGCGCGATATGAATTTCCGGGGCAACTTCCTGATCGAGGTCATCACCGCCATGTTCTGGATGACCATGATGGTGTCCTTTTATCTGTTGATATTTCAATTTGCCAATGAAATTGGTGAAGACACCGGGTGGACGAAATACAGGTTCTTCGTTTTCCTGGCGACTACCATGATCATCAACGGCCTGATGCAAGCATTCGTACTACCAAACGCAGCAGAGTTCAGCGAGCTCATTCGCTTGGGGAATCTTGATTTTGCCCTGGTCAAACCGATCGACACCCAGTTTTTCATCTCCTTTCAACGTGTGAACTGGTCTGGTTATGCAAACATTGGCTGCGGTATTGCCCTGATGATCTACTCATTGATTCACCTGTCCCATACCCCCAGTTGGCTAGAAATGTCGCTCTTTGCAATCTACATCGCCTGCGGACTGGGCATCCTATATAGTTTGGTAATCTGCTTGGCTTCAACAAGCGTGTGGATGGGACGAAACCAGTCACTTTACAACTTTTGGTTTTACATTACGACATTCTCTCGGTATCCCATGGAGATTTATCGCGGACCGCTGGGAGAACCCTTACGACTGATCTTCACATTCATGATTCCAATCATGATTGCCATCAATGTACCAGCACAGATAATGGCCAAGGGACTTGAGGGGGCTGAATGGGAATTGGCTGTATTTGGATTATTTGCAACCATGGCATGCCTGGCGATTAGCCGATGGATCTTTAGCCTGGCCATATCGGCTTATCGAAGCGCAAGTAGCTAGAGTAATTCATGACCGTTTTGCAACATATACCCGAGGTTGCCATCTGGACTGACCGACACCGTGCTCCATTAGCACGCCAGGTGATCGACCTGATGGGATCACGAGTAAGTCTCATCGCGGTCGGAGGACATCGGGATGGACAGTTGGATAGTTTTGCATCTGACTTCGATAGCGACCACTACGACGATATGCGAAAGATGGTGATTGATCGACCGACGGCCTTTCTCCTTCTCATTTCAATGGATGGAGTAACCATCGAGGATATAAACGCTGCAGTAGACAACGGCATAACGGTCCTGGGGCTTGAACCAATTACATCTGAAATCAGCAGAACAGAAGTGACTGCACGTCACCGAATAGTGACTGGTGATCGCGGCCGCTTTCTACTTACACCTGCATTTGATGCCTCGTCCGGTTGGACAGGCGCCGTGGATCCCGAAGAGGTGCTCGGCAAGATTAGACTTATCAGTGCTCGCAGCGTTGGGGCCTCACAAAACGGTAGCTTATTTGCACGCCTCTTCGATATCTGGCACCTCATCTTGCGGTTCGCTGATATGCCGCAGAACATTGATGCTTCTCTAGTTGGACGCATGAAGCGGATTCCAGATGGTCTACGCCAAGCATCTGGGGTCTTAGCCGCCCATGGCCGGACCTGCCTTGGGATCAACGGGTGCTCAGCATTGGTCGAGGTGAGTAACACTCAGGCTACCGACCAACGCCAGATGTATCTCGTTGGTGACCATGGCCAGTTACTGGTGACCGACACGGGGTACCAGTTACATGATGAATCGGGAAAACTCATTGATAGCCTCGAACCCGGACCACATCCGCCCACTCGTGCGGTGCTGATCGCGGATCATTGGCAACGGTTGCTAGATCGACGCGTTGACCAAGACTTTGCGGCTAAATCGGGGCAAGAGACCGCCGCATTGGCCTGTTGCCTTACCTGCCTTCTCAGTGCCCGGACCGGGCAATCCGAAAGTCCCGACAACCTGCTTAAAGCACACGCTACCCGCTAACCCGTTTTCTTGACAGGTGATGATTCACCTCTACACTCTGATCGCTTCCCAGCGTACGAGCTAGCAGGATCCACAGGCGACCAAAAGGGCTCTGACCAGAATGCCATGTCCCCTCTTAGTTGCGTTCTGCTCTGTTGGTTTAGAAGCCGCAGACCGCTGCCAGAAGCCATTTGGAACAGATGGTGACCTGCTCGTGTCGCAATGGCCCGTAGTGTAACGGTAGCACCCCAGTTTTTGGTACTGGTAGTCCAGGTTCAAATCCTGGCGGGCCAGTTGAACCCGTGTTTTCCAGAGATGAGCGGATTGCAGTCGCCGGAGCCTTTCGGAACATACACAAAGGACTGAATCATCGAATCTCAATATCGACAGTCTGAGCCCCTATCGCCCATTCCGCAAAGATCGCTCGATGCGATTATTCTTGCAGCAGGTAGAGGCAGTCGGATGCATAGCGATTTACCCAAGGTGCTTCACCCGGTGGCGGGGCAGCCGATGCTTCGGTGGATCGTACAGACCTGTCGTGATGCGATGGCCTCACGGTGTATCATTGTGGTTGGGTACCGTGGCAATGACGTCCGACAAGCATTGGCGGCGGTGGATGGCTGCAGGTTCGTCGAACAACATCAACAGCTAGGCACCGGTGATGCAGTCCGAATGGCAGAACCCGCATTCGAAAACAGCCCGCCCGGTGATGTCCTGGTCCTTGCAGGCGATGGCCCGTTAATCCGGGCTTCAACACTTGTGAAACTAATCGAAACACATCATCAGACTCAGGCTGCAGCAACCTTGGCCACAGCCATTGTGGATGATCCAAGTGGCCTGGGCCGCGTGATCCGTAATGATCAAGGCCAATTTGAGGCCATTGTGGAAGATAAGGATGCCGACGCCAAACAGTTGAAGATCCGGGAGATTAATCCAAGCTATTACTGTTTCAATCGTGCCCTTTTGTTTGATACACTAAAGCAGGTTGGTAATGACAATGAATCCAGAGAGTATCTGCTCACTGACGTGCCAGGTTTGTTACGGTCCAATGGCCATCAGGTCAGCCTGCTTGACTCAATCCCGCCCGAGGACGTGCTAAGCATCAACACGCCCCAACAGTTGGCCCGGGTGGAACAGATATTCCAGAATCGTCTGGCAGATAGTCCCAGTATGTTGAGACAAAGAGCATGAGCCGTGCCGATCGTGACGACCTGAAGATCTTCTGTGGTGGTGCCAGCCAGAATCTAACCGAGCACATTTGCCGATATCTTGAGATCCCTCTGGGTCAAGGCCATACCGATCGATTTCCAGATGGCGAAAGTCTGGTCAAAATCGAAGAAGATGTGCGGGGTCGTGATTGCTTCATCGTGCAAAGCACATATGATCCGGTCGATGCGCATTTGATGGAGTTGTTGATTTATATTGACTGCCTCAAGCGTGCATCAGCCAGTCGGATTACTGCCGTGGTGCCATACTTCGGTTATGCCCGACAAGACAGCAAGTACGAGGGACGTACGCCGATCACGGCCAAGTTGGTAGCGAATCTCATTACGGCGGCCGGTGCTGACCGGGTGCTGACCATGGATTTGCATGCAGCACAAATCCAGGGCTTTTTTGACATCCCCGTGGACCATTTGAATGCGACACCCGTAATCCTTAAGCATATTGTGGCTCAGCGGTCAGATCTCGATCCGATTTGTGTGGTGAGCCCCGACACTGGTAATGTCAAAGCAGCCGGTGTTGTTGCCCAGACCCTCGATGTCGACTTTGCGATTGTCGATAAACGGCGTCAATCGGGCAGTCGTGTCGAATCCGCAAATATCATCGGCGACGTAAAAGATAAGACAGTTGTCATGGTGGATGACATGATCACGACGGCAGGGACGATCTGCGAGGCGGCAAAACTCGTTGCGGCACACAAGGCCAAGGGGGTTGTTGCCGCCTGTACCCATCCTGTATTGGTTGGTATGGCAATGGAGAGAATCGCTGAATCACCAATTGATAAGGTGATCGTATGTGATACGATCCCCTGTGGGGCGCGATGTCGACCCATCGAGACCAAACTGACGGAACTTAGTGTGGCCGAACTATTAGGCGAGGCGATTCACAGGATCCACCACAACCAATCCGTCTCCAGTCTCTTTAAACAGAAACAGCAGTGAAACGAAAGGTAGTCAACCTATAAACGGTTTTGGCAGTTGAGAGGGTCAAACAAATGGCGAAACACGAAATTCCTAAGCTTGCCGCCGAAATGCGTAACCAAACCGGCAGCCGCCCGACCACGCGGCTACGCGAGTCGGGCCAGTTACCAGCAGTCATTTACGGACATAAACAAGAAACAATCCATGTCAGCGTAGATGCCAAGGAGATGTTAGAGCTCCTGCACCGCAATACTCACGTATTAGAAATCGTTTCTGAATCCTCCGCAGAATCTTGCCTGATCAAGCAGGTTCAATGGGATCATTTGGGCGCGCAGATCATCCATGTTGATCTGGCACGTGTGGACCTTACCGAACGTGTCCGAACCCATGTGATTCTGGAACTCACCGGCGATCCGATTGGCCTTAAGGAATCGGGTGCCTTCCTCGAACAGCACCATCCTCAAATCGAGGTCGAATGCCAGGCCGCGGCGATTCCGGATCAACTGACAGCCGACATTAGTGAACTGGATGCAGGCAAACCTTTGACCGCTGCAGAACTTTCTTTACCCGATGATATCGGATGTACGCTACCGCCTGAAACCATTTTGGCCTCTATCTCTACCAGCGTTGAGGAGCCAGATGACGCAGAGAGTGTCGAGGCAGAGGCAGCCGAGAACGAACCCGAAGTGATCGGTGCCAAGCAAGATGAGCCCGAGGAACAAGAGCAGGCCTGAACTTAAGGCCGTAACTGTTAACTGGCCATGAAACTTATCGTTGGCCTAGGTAATCCTGGTTCGTCGTACACTCAAACGCGCCACAATGTTGGATTCATGGTGCTGGACCAGCTTGCCCGGCGCCACGGATTAACCGGCCTGAAATCCAAATTTCATGGCGGAGTGCTTGACGGTGAAATCGCGGGACATCGGTCGATGTTGTTACAACCAACGACCTTTATGAACCGCTCAGGACTGGCGGTTGGTGAAGCACTTTCATTTTATAAGCTTGAAGCAGCAAGCAACCTCATTGTCGTGGTCGATGATGCAGCGCTGTCATTCGGAAGACTACGCCTTCGTGCTGCGGGTAGTAGTGGAGGCCACAACGGACTTGCCGATATCGAGCGAGCAACAGGCACGCAGGCCTATACCCGCCTGCGCGTGGGTATAGATCCGCCCGGTCTCATGCGTCAACGCGATTATGTATTGTCCCGATTCAATCCAGATCAACTGTCTGCTCTTGGTGATGTACTGGATGCTGCTTGCGATGCCATCGAATGCTGGATCACCGATGGCACTCAAACCGCAATGAATCGATTCAACATCGATCCCCATCGTGATACACA
>CAUZIY010000154.1:0-7324 GCA_963579995.1 Phycisphaerae bacterium | reverse complement strand
GATTCCCGGATTCATTCTCGCCACGCTCTATGTAGGCTACATCGTGGCACTGGGCATCTGCCGCCCCAATGTTGCCCCCCTTGCTGAAAACCGCCGACCACTATCACCTAAAGTTATCCTGGAAGTCCTGAAGACCATCATACCGCCAGTTCTTTTAATCGTACTCGTGCTCGGATCAATTTTCCGTGGCTATGCAACGCCGACTGAAGCCAGTGGCGTCGGCGCCATGGGCGCATCAGCCATGGCGTTATGGAATCGCAAACTCAACCTCACCGTCATCAAACAGGTTAGCCGTGAGACGCTCAAGACCACCGCGTTCATCGGCGGTATCCTGATCGGAGCCACCTGTTTTTCTTTGGCTGTACGGGGATTGGGCGGCGATGACCTGATAGAACAGACACTTGCCCAATTGGATTGGCCCCCCATGGGAATCCTTGCAATCGTATTGGGCATTGTATTTCTGCTTGGCTTTGTACTGGACTGGATCGAAATCACCATGATCATCTTGCCCCTGGTGGCACCGGTCATTGCCAATCCCAAGTTCCAGTTTCATATCAATGACCATGGCACGCTGGCCAAACCTGAATTGATATGGTTTACCATCCTTGTCGCCGTAACGCTACAGACTTCATTTTTAACACCACCCGTGGGATTCGCGCTGTTTTACCTCAAAGGTGTCTGCCCACCACAGATTCAGGTCAAACACATCTATCGGGGCGTGGTGCCGTTTATTGTTCTGCAACTGATCGGCTTGGGACTTTTGATCACCTGGCCATCTTTAGTGACATGGCTACCGGCCATCTCATATGGCGGCTAGCCAAGATGCACATCGTATCGGTTAGCCAGGCCCGTCATATCCTTGTGAAAGGCAGCCAAAGCAGCGTCAACATTCTCGCCATATTGGTCGTAAAAACATTCCCCACCCAGGTAGCCATCAAAACCCATTTTAATCAACGCTGCAAACATCTGATTAATCGGCAGGTCACCTTCCCCCACGGGGCGTACAACCACCTTTTTCCCGTCTGACACCGCGTCATGGAAGTGCGTATGACGCACCAGGTTGCCCAGTTCATCAATGGTTACTTCCAGGGGCTCACCCATCCTGTATGGATGCATGTTGTCATAATGAATACCCGCAGACCCATGGTCAGCCATCCGAATGATTCCTGCGGCATCGGTCGCATAACTTGCCCAATCATGAGTCTCAAGCCAAACCTCAACACCCACACCGGATGCAAAGTCTGCCGCAACCCGCAGGTTTTGCGTACAATGCTCCATATGCTCCTGTCGGCCAACTGATTCGCCAGGCCGCCCACAGAACACCCGGATCCCCGGATAATCCAAATCCGTTGCAAGATCGAGCCGTGCCGGCAACTGCACGAGGAAATCATCTGCCACAAGCTTAAGACTTGAACCGAGACAACATGCAGTGATTCCGGCCTGTTGCAACTGCTCCCCAAAATGCATGCGTTGGCTGTTTGCGGCCGTAATTTCCACCCCATGACGATGACCAGCATCACACCGAAATTCAACCCCCTGATATCCATATTGATTTGCTGCTTCTATGACCTGCACAAGCGGCCAGTTTGGACATGCAAAGGTTGTGAAGCTAAGTTTCATGAAAATGACCAGTCGCCACGACGACCAAAAGCGGCATGGCGTTGCTCAATAAACGATGGCAACCGGACAACATCGTAATGTTACAATCGCAGCCAACTGAATAAAGGCGACTTTTCCGGGATCTGGGTCAATGGACCCGTGACAGACCACCCGATTTTATCGGCCAACATGGATGGAAACAGTGGCGAAACAAGTCTGGATCAACGGTGAACTGGTCGGCGAGAAGCAGGCGACCATCAGTGTCTTTGATCACGGATTGCTATATGGAGATGGTGTATTTGAAGGAATCCGAGTCTATGGCGGGCGGGTTTTTAAACTTGCCAGCCACCTCCGCAGACTGAACGAATCGGCAAGGGCAATCCGACTGGAGCCCCCATATAACCATCAACAATTGACCAGCGCAATACACGAAACAGTCCACGCCAACGGTCTTGATGACGGCTATATCCGCCTATGCGTGACCCGCGGCACAGGTAATCTTGGGCTCAATCCCTTCAACTGCACCAAACCCTGCACATTCATTATTGCCGACTCGATCACGCTCTATCCCCAAAAGCAATATGAGGAAGGGATGAGTATTATCACTTCCTCGGTCATCCGCAACCACCCCTTAGCCATCAGTCCACGGATCAAGAGCCTGAATTACCTCAATAACATTCTGGCTAAAGCTGAGGCCATTGATGCTGGCATGCTGGAAGCAGTCATGCTCAATCACCAGGGATTCGTTGCTGAATGCACTGGCGATAATATTTTCATAGCCAAGAACACCGGATCGAGTACCCCACCGCTACTCATCACACCACCACTGCATGCCGGTATCCTTGAGGGCGTCACGCGCAACACGGTTATCCAACTTGCTCACGAAGCCGGATACGAAGCATTGCAGACCGACCTCACCAAACACGATCTATACACTGCCAAAGAAATATTCCTCACTGGCACTGCGGCGGAAGTAATTCCGGTGACCGCCGTCGACGGTCGGCAGATATCCGATGGCAAGCCGGGCGAGGTGACACGGGTACTTATTAACGCGTTTCGCCAACTGGTTAAAAATAATGCGCCGGAAGACTGACCTCGACGGGTATCAAACCCAAATGGTTTTTCTGGCAACTCACCCTGAACAGCCGCATTGAAACCTCATGTGGAAAATTTCTCGAAATATCAATATATATATAACGTCACAAACACCACCGGCCTCTTCCGCCTTTCAGGAGGAATACCAGGACAGGAGTACAGCCAGCCAACAACCGTGACCTTCACCCTGACCAACCTCCAGAACTTTTCGACTCTTGTCGCCGCATGCCAAAGTTCCAACCACTGACATATCTCACTGACGACATGCCAGGCATCGATGGGGTCATCCGACAGCGCCGAGAAGATTTCTTTGTTGAAGAACAGCCTCTTTATGAGCCATACGGAGAGGGAGAACACCTTTACTTATTCATTGAGAAGTGTGGCCAGACGACCTCGGACATCATCCGGCGAGTCGCGAAGATGTTTGGCGTCCGACGCGGCGATGTCGGCTATGCCGGGCTCAAGGACAAGCACGCTATAACACGCCAGCATCTATCGGTGTATCTTCCGGACAGGAGCAACGACGAAAGGTTTCTCTCGCGATTTGAATTTACGCCAATGAAGTTGATCTGGTCACAACGACACATCAATAAGTTGCGGCGAGGACACCTTCGAGCCAATCGTTTCATCATTAACATTCGTGATATAGATCCGGCATCCGTCGTTGATGCAAAAAAAATTTTGGATCACCTGATCCAAACGGGCCTGCCCAACTACGTGGGCCACCAACGATTCGGCTATCGTGGCACCAATCACGAGTTGGGCAGACTACTACTGCTGTGCCGATGGCAGGAATTACTGGATCTGCTACTTGGCGGCCCACAACCAACGGATGCCGAAGCGACGAGAACAGGACGGGAGTCCTATGACAAGGGCGACTACTCGGCCGCCCTAGAGGTGTGGCCCAAACACCTGCGCCACGACCGACAAGCGTTGGACTACCTGCGGCAAGGCAGGCCACCTAAGGAAGCGGTTATGGCCATTGACCGCCAACAGCATGGGTTTCTAATCAGCGCCCTGCAGAGTGAAATATTCAACCATGTACTTGACCATCGAATCCGGGCGGGCCTGTTCAGTCAGTTAATTGCTGGCGATCTGGGATGGAAGCATGAGAATCACAGTGTCTTCTCCGTCGACCAGGAAACCGCGGCCAGGGACAATGACACAGGTGGCCGAGTTGAAAATCTCGAAGTCTCACCAAGTGGTCCCATGTGGGGTGCGGAAATGCTCAAGGCCTCCGGACAAGTACGCACTTGGGAAACAGAGGCGATGCATGATTTCGAGATTTCAGAACAAGATTTCAATTGCGTTGGCCATGTTGATGCCAAGGGAACACGGCGGCCACTACGTGTGACTGTCGATCAAGCAGATATCAGTAGCGGGGCCGATGACCACGGCCCCTATGTACGTCTCGCATTTGATTTGCCCCGCGGCGCTTTTGCCACCACCTTGCTAAGAGAAATCATGAAGAATAAAAACATCGACTCGCCAGCATCACCGGCGGCCAATCGGAGTAAGCAGCCATGACCAACCGAACGGTACGATTACTGGTCAGCGTCCGGACTGCGGCCGAAGCCCAATCAGCCCTAGCCGGAGGTGCAGACATCATCGACATCAAGGAGCCGAATCGCGGCCCAATGGGCCAGGCAGATGCAGCCATCATTCAAGCCATCACCACTACCGTGGGTGACCAGGCACCTGTCAGTGCCGCGATAGGCGATTTGAACATCTCTCACCCACCACAAACCCTGCCAGGTTTACATTTTGTAAAGATGGGTTTGGCCCAGGCACCACCCCATTGGCGAAAGCATCTAACTGAGGTGTTCGGTCGGCTGCACCCAGCCCGTGCCGTCGTGGTTGCCTATGCCGATGCCAAGCGGACTTCAGCACCTGCGGTTGACCAGGTACTCCAATGGGCAATACAGCATCGGCCCGCAGGGCTGCTGATTGACACCGCAGTCAAGGATTCAAGCAACCTATTTAATTGGCTGGACAGTACCTCAATCCGCCGTCTAATCAAAAAGACCCAACAGGCAAACTTAATGATCGGACTCGCCGGATCACTCCATGGCGCCGCATTGCAACATGCTGTAACCTTGAATCCTGATATCGTTGCCGTACGTGGTGCAGCTTGCGGCGAGGGGATTCGCACAAGTCAAATCCAATTGAATCGCGTAGCCGATATAGCCAGAATTATTTCAACACATAACCTACCTTTGGATCGCCGCGCAGGTTGACCACCTCAATGGCCGGAACCCCGGCTGCGGCAACAGGGAAATCTGGATCGACCAGACCAATAGCAGCAGCCGATTTTAGGCCACACCCCCTTGGGGGCCTCGTCGACTTCAACAACACTAGTTGATCAGCTGATACCTGCATGGCAATATGGGCAGCAATTGAATCACTGGTAAAGGTCCACTGATGAGGAACATCCGCAACCGTACCTTGTAGATTGGCCAGCCACGCAAGAGGGTCAACCACGGCGATTTCCTGCGCAGACCACGCCGCCCTGCAACTGTCAACATCAACAACCAAACGACACCCCGAAACCATTGACATAACCAGATGCGTATTGAAGTGCATTGCCCGCACGGCCAGCCAGTGACCACGATCTTCGTCCAGATGGTGCAGGGCATCGAACTGCCGCACGAAATCCGCCACGCCACCACCACCGACAATTAATAACAGTTGATGGGCACCATAATCTTGTAGAAATCGCCCTAATCGTGCGGCCAGGCGGCGTAGATCAAGCAGACTTCCACCAAGTTTAATCACATGAGTCTTGTTCACGGCGGCCACGTTGTTTTCGGATTCCTTGATCAATTATGGCCCCACATGGTACTTTTCATCCACGTATGATACCTACGCCAATTTCGCGCCCTTACTTATAAATCCCAGGCAATAATAACCCACCATCGCCCATATCGGATCCGCACCTTTGTATTGACTGCATTCGTACTTTCATCAATCCCCATCACTCAGGCCGGTGCTAGACAGATTGACGCATGCGAGACTACCGCCCGGTGGCGATCATAGGCATCGCTACACAGCCGAGTCGTGATCCGAGCGGAAACCGACCGGCCCAAGGAAGGCAAGCGATGCATCCGCCTGGACTACAACTGGCGAAAGGCCTATGCCATTTCCGAGCCGGGAATCGCCTGGGCGGATCATGAGGCAATCAGCTTCTGGCTTCGATTTGAAGGCATAAAACACTCTGGGTGGAAACTACGCATCAGCGCAGAAGCCGACAACGGCGGCTTTACGATCTGGCATGAAATTGACTATAACTTCGATGGCTGGGCGCACATCCGCCTTCACCGTGAAGACTGGAGGCATACGTCCTCGACCGGGACAAACCCATGGATTGGTCAGGAATCAGAGCATTTGCATTTGGAATCGACCACGGCGTGATGGGAAGTGGCAGGCCAATGGTCCTATATTCACCCAAGCAACACAGAATCTTCGTGGTGGGCCAGTCGGACCAGGATGTGGTCTTGGCCAGTGACATCCTGCTCGACCAGATCGCTGGCCCCGCCACGCCTACTGGCCGACAACCGGTCATTCCCGGTAAAATTGGGGCGGCCATGGGTTAATTCCACAATCCACCCAGCCGATTACCGCTCACAACCCTAGACAGTTGACCTCGACATGCACAATGAAAGCTCAATCGGTATACTTTATTGCTTGCGGACACCCTAATAGGGGCGAGGTGGATCGCTAGCACCCAGAATTGCTCCATGCAAACCTATACCCCTAACCGAGGTACTTGCACCCAAAAAAAAGCGAGCCTAGCCCAGCTAATAGGCCCTACAGGCCATGCAAAGGGCACAATCCGCCCGCAGGCATTTATAGACTCAATCCGGTTTAAGCAGCAAAGGATATTTGCCCATGAGCATCGGCACAGCACAACAACAACAAGCCCTCGGCGACCATATTTACCACCAGACCCAACAGTACGCAGACCGCGTCAACCAGTCTGAGTTGGCGACGAGTTGCAGAAACCTGACATTGTCCAAGCTGCGTTACCAGGGATATGTCGCCGCCATGTACCCTATTGTCGTGGGTTTTAATCGCGCTCTTATCCGCAGCCTCGCAAAGGTCGACCATGTTCGCGAACACCGGCTGGTCAAGTATCTGTGCGAACAACTCCAAGAAGAACAAGACCACAATGCCATGTGGCGTCGAAAGATGGAAGAACTCCACATTGACCACGAGGCTCTCTATCTGGATCTTGAAAATTACCTTGCCAAGTTCAGCAACCAACAGCTAGATGACATGACAGAACAGGTCATCGAGGCCGCTCGCATCGACATCACCAAGGTGACACCCGGCGCATTCCCCGACCCGGTCGTACCTGAACCGGTCCTGGCCCTCTACCATTTCCTATATAAAACCGCGATTGATCCAGCGATTCATTACTGGGAACATTTCGCATGCCAAACCGCTGTCGAATGTATCATCTACAGCGTCGTTTCCGAATCGGTCTATCCGGGAGTTTCCCAACGCGAGGAACTTAACCCCGGCCGTTCCACTTTAATTTGGTGGAAGGAGCATGCCCACCAAGGATCCGAGGATGGCAAGAAACGAACCGATGAAGAAAAGCATCTGGAGATGGCCCGGCTAGCAATGA
>CAUZIY010000153.1:0-7347 GCA_963579995.1 Phycisphaerae bacterium | reverse complement strand
CATTGAGCTATTTGATGTACGGCCACGTAATGCTGGATATATGGATCAGCGTATCCAGTGTTGCTTTGATCATTTTCCGCCGATGGTGGGTTACGCAACAACAGCAACGTTTGGTTCAGACGCACCGTCTGACGGGCCCTCAACCTACGATCGGCTAAATGAACAGATTGAAACCCTCGCACAGCTTCAAGCACCCCCCGTAATGGTGTTTCAGGATCTTGATGACCCACCCGTAGCCGCAACCTTTGGCGAAGTGATGTGCTCCACCTATCAGGCCTTTGGAGCTGTTGGGATTGTCACATCAGGCGGCGGACGCGATCTGGATCAGGTGGAGGCACTGAAATTTTCCGCATTCATCGGGTCAACACTTTGCGCTCATGCCTATACCCAGATTCGTGCCATTGATGTCGCAGTGCGTGTGGGTGGCATGACCGTCCAGCCCGGTGACCTGCTCCATGGTGACCGAAATGGCATTACCACTATCCCCAATGAGATCGCATCGGAAGTAGCTGAAGCGGCGGCAGGCTTGGTGGCAGCGGAAGGTTCAGTATTGAACTATCTCAAGCAGGGCTCATGCACGCCATCGGGGTATCGCCAGGCGATGGAGGAGTCCAAGCGACAGATGAATAACTTGGCCGTACGATACCGGCTGAAACGTTGACGCTTCCCCGACCCTCTCGACTATCACGGGATGGGTCGGAGGACGCCATCGGAAACTCTAACTTTCAAATGGGGCGAACAACCAGATATGAGTCATAAGATTGAAGGCATCTTCTGCCCGCATGTCATTCCCTTAGATCACCAAGGCCGACTCAACGAATCAGAGCTTCGAAGAATCATCGACTTTCTGATCGAGCGGGGCATCACTGGTATCTATCCGAACGGCTCAACTGGTGAGTTCACCCGAATGACTCACGCCGAACGGCGCCGGATCATTGAAATTGTTCAAGAACAGGCGAGCCGTGCCGGTCGTGATGTGCCTGTGCTGGCCGGTGCCTATGAAGCCAATATTGAAGTCACCCTGGACGCATTAAACTACTACGCTGATCTGGGTTGCCGTGCAGGAGCACTTATTGCACCACACTATTACAAAATGAGTCAAGAAAATGTGCGCACCTATTTCGAGGAAGTGGCTGACCGTGCGCAGATGGATATCGTGCTCTACAATATTCCACAGTTCTCCAACGAAATTTCCATTGATACGATTGAAAAACTTTGCCAGCACCCCAGGATTGTCGGCATCAAAGACTCTTCCCGGGACATGCCAAGGTTTCTAGCGACGATTAACCGGATTCGCCCTAAACGGGCGGATTTCTCATTCCTAGTCGGTTGTGAGGAAATCCTGCTTCCCACGTTAATGATGGGAGGGGATGGTGGCACAATTGCGACGTCTGGTGTCGTACCTGAAGTGGTTATGAAACTCTACAACCTTTATCGCACCGGACACCATGACGAAGCAATCAAGATTCAGTACCAGATGCTTGATTTGATCGACGCCATGCTAAATGGTGTTGATTTCCCCGAAGGTTTTCGTTCCGGTATGACTGTCCGGGGATTCAATATGGGTCGCGGGCGTCAACACCAGTCAGCCAAGTCACAGTTGGACATTGATCGCCTCGCACGAACCATTCAATGCCTGATTGCCGAACATGGCCTGGTCAGCAAACCACCTGGTGGTTGCGGAATATCGCAGGTCGATGACCAGACGATCCAGGCAATCGTGTCACAGGTGGTCGATCGTTTGGGGGTGAATTAGCCCGAACACGGCTTTTAAAACTCAGTCGAGACCAATTAACAATTAATCATTGATTGCCCAGATGGCAGATCTACTGTTCTCAACTAAGAAACCTCGACGACATCCAACCGTCTCACCCTGGCGGGGGTAGATACAGAAAACACACCCTTTTTCACCCTTAGTCATGACACGAACCACATACAACCTTGCCATGATCGATGTGGTCGGCTTGTCGCCGGCACTTGTAATCGCAGATCAGGCGATTAAAGGTGCCCAAGTGAAGATCATGGATGTCGAAGGAGATGCAGGCGAACGATGCGTGGTAAAGATGGTTGGTGATGCGGCAAATTGCCAGCGTGCAGTTGAAATTGCAAGGCAGATTGGGAGCCAGATGCATACTGAATGTACAGCTACACTCCTGCTGCATTACGAAGACAACGAACACGTGCCCATGATCAATAGTCCGCAGGAATATAGCCCAATATCCCAGGGCTATCTGCACCTGCGGCCTCGTGATGATGTGGAAACGAAAGGAAAGACGATGCAAGCACTGGGACTATTAGAAACCAAGGGGCTGACTGGCGCTATCGAAGGCGCCGATGCAATGCTCAAAACGGCAAGCGTCGAATTGGTTGGCAAGGAGAAAATCGGAGCAGCACATGTCACCGTGATGGTGCGTGGTGATGTGGCGGCGGTAACTGCCGCACTAGATGCCGGACAGGCCGCGGTTGAAAAAGTTGGTACGCTTGTGGCTGCACATGTGATTGCCCGACCACATGAAGCCTTGGCAAAGCTTCTGCCGGAATAACCAGTTCCTAGAATTTCAGCATGGCTGCTTCCGTTGTTTCGTAGATCTTGAGAAGCTTATCCAGACGCGTAAGCTTGAAAACCTCCATGATTGACGCGGGGACGGAAGCGATTCGTATCTGCCCCTTCATGCTTCGCGCCTTCATGTTCAGATTGATCAGCACGCCAAGCATGGCGGATGAAACCTGTGAAAGAGTTGACAGATCAATGATGACCTTAGGATGTCCACTGTTGACAATAATTCCTTCAAGCTCTGACCCCACCTCTTGGATTTGTGCTTGATCTATCAGGCTCTCAGATGTGAACTGGATTACATGAATGTCCCCGCGATGTTCCACGACGAATGGTGGCGAATCTGTATGGGACATGGTAACCCCTTTACGACAACCTTAACGGATCAAATATTGACCGGCGCCAACCTACTGCGGAACTAACTTACATAATTCGCCACCGCAGCACAATTCATTGCACCATCAGGTCAATGACTGACCCGGCAGCAATGGTGGCATAGGACATCCCAATGAATCAGAGATTGCGCGCAACATTTCAGCCTCGCGTGTAGTAACCTTCTTATCAGCAACAATACATGCCGCGCATGCTTCAATGACGATCCGCTTAAGGCGAGGTGTAACCTCGGACAAGTCGTCCAGTGCACCATCAATGACCGCCAATGACTTGACGCGAATGGGACGGAGAGCCAGACCGGCTTTACTCAACAAGCCCGCGCCTTGGGTAAAGGCGTGGTTGGCACGCGATCGATCATCATTACCAATGAATGCCAGCCCTGAAAGAAGTAATGCACACTGGTTTGCCAACGACTTGAGAGAACGATGTCTTGTCTTGGGCGGATCAATGCGATGAAAGTTAGGACTGACATGGTGCATAACAACCCGCTGAAGGACCCATTCAAACAGATCCAAGCCGTCATCAGCTGCAATTAACGCCTGGATATTCTCTTCAAATGCCCTGTATTGCGTGGGCGAAAGCTCTCGGAGGGCCGGGACCACCATGTCAACCAGCGGCAGTCGTACGGACGGATCAAGTTGCTGAATTAGAGGCTTGATCTGAAGTGTCGTGTCATAAACCAAGGTGTCAGCATAATGGCGTAGTCGCTTGAGCTGGGTTTCCTGATGCGGATTGGATTCATGAAGCAACATTGCATAAACCACTGCCCGGGCCCCAAATGGTTCGCGGGCAGCGCAAGTCACTGGATCGGGCAGCGTGGCGAGCAACCGAACGGTGTATTCGAGATGGGCGCGGGTTGGTTGACCAATCTGTTCCACGGCATGTGCGGCGGGTTGCAAATCCATCGTATCGCCCAATCGCTGCGAGCCAGCCAGGGATGAGGTTGTATCAACCATGCGACGTGACTTGGAAGCGGACAGGGACTTCGGGGCCGACGTTGGATCAAAACCCCTAGGCGTCTTAACCTTTGGATAGGTGCCATCCCAACCGGGATCAACACGTTGAATACGTTGCAACAGTGGGGGGTGTGTGGCGGTGATGGATCCCAGCATACTTTGCAGGCCTGGACCAAAGAACATATGACTCATTTCCTCGGCCCGGGGACTGGTGATGGTCGTACCAAAAGTGTAGCCACCAATCTTTTTCAGAGCATCGCCAATACCATTGGAATCTCTTGTGAATTGTACTGCTGATGCATCTGCCAGAAATTCACGCTGACGTGAAATACTGGCCTTGATCAGCTTACCGAAGAACACCCCCAGACTACCAACCACCATAAGTCCCACGCCAATACCCAAGAGAGCTAACTTTCCTTGCCCTTCGTTGCGACGACGGTGGCTTGAGGAATAGAAAGTAGACCGGATGAGAATGTGCCCCAACATTCCAATGATGACGATGCCGTGGATCACACCGATCATCCTAATGTTCAGCCGCATGTCGCCATTAAGAATATGGCTGAATTCGTGCGCAATGACGCCTTGCAACTCATCACGATCAAGCAATTCCATCGTCCCCCGCGTCACTCCGATGACCGCATCGTCTGGCGAGTACCCCGCAGCAAATGCGTTGATTCCAGCTTCCTTGTCCATAAGGTATACGGGGGGGACCGGCATACCGGAAGCAATGGCCATTTCTTCTATCACGTTCAGTATTTTTCGCTCTTTGGAATCTCGTGAAGATGCCGCCACGAGCCGCCCGCCCAGAGACTCGGCTACTACACGACCACCGCCACGCAACGCAGCAATCTTATAAAGCGTACCGATTAAAATAATAGTGACGGTTCCAAGCCCAACAATCACAAACAGCCTGGGCTGCCATAGTGACAAACCAGACGATGATTGTTTATGCGGCACCTGGGAGGTCAGTCCCTTGGTGTTCAAGAAACTTATGCCAAAAGCAATCACCAGATAGGCCGCCACCACAATGGTTGTCACGGCACAGAAAAACAGAACAACCATTACCCCTGATTTCTTTCGGGCGACGTCCTGGTGTCCGAAGAAATCCATGATGCACATTAAAAGATGGGGTAAAACCGGATGCGTTGATCAGGTGAATGAAACCTTCGGCGCCTGACGCTGCGCCTGATCTTCAATCTCAAAAGGTTGTGCCTCTTTAAAGCTGAACATCCCGGAGATAATATTGCTCGGAAATGATTCCCGGTACGTGTTGTATCGCATCACCGCATCATTATAAGCCTGGCGTGCGAATGCCACTTTATTCTCTGTTGATGTCAGTTCTTCACTTAGTTGCATCATGTTCTGGTTGGCCTTTAGATCCGGATAGGCTTCCATCACCGCAAACAAGCGACCCATGGCACCGGTCAACACACCCTCAGCACCCATGAGTTGGCGGATTGCATTGGCATCATCCGGGCTGTTCGCGGCAGTCTTCTCCGCTGATACCGCCTGGTTGCGAGCCGCAATCACTGCTTCAAGGGTCTCCCGCTCATGCTTGATATAACCCTTGGCCGTTTCCACCAAATTTGGGATCAGGTCGTAGCGTCGTTTCAGTTGCACATCGATTTGCGAAAATGCATTTTTGAACCGATTGCGAAAATCAACCAAGGTGTTGTACATCTTGGCGATCCAAACAATGAGGATCAGCACAACAACCGCCACCACGATCATGGGAATCAAGCCTTCCATGGGCTCATCCTACCAAATCACCACAAGGGGTGAAGGATTCAAAATATCATGGTCCTTGGCGTAACCATGGTGTCATGGGAATCAATATACCCCACTCAAAACAAACCGAATTAACCTCTGCCAACTCGGTACCATGGTAAAAAATCGATGGGTCAGTTCATCTTTGCGATAAGGATGGCCATATACCGGCCAGGATACGGCATCAATCAAGGTTCATCGTCAACAGAAATTCCGCGTTCGTCTTAACCTTCTGTAGCCTGCCCTTGAGAAGTTCCATTGCCTCAACAACATTCATGTCAGCCAACACCTTGCGCAGGCGATAGATCAGATTGAGTTCATTGCTATCCATCAGTAGTTCCTCGCGCCGGGTGCCTGATGCCGCAATATCGATCGCAGGCCAAACCCTTTTTTCGACGAGGCGACGATCCAAATGCAATTCACTGTTGCCGGTCCCCTTGAACTCCTCGAAGATGATGTCGTCCATCTTGGAGCCCGTATCAACTAAAGCCGTTGCCAGAATCGTGAGGCTGCCGCCATTTTCAATGGCCCGTGCTGACCCAAAGAACTTCTTGGGCTTTTGCAGTGCATTGGAATCAAGACCACCGGTCAAAATCTTGCCGCTATGGGGCATCTCGGTGTTGTATGCTCGAGCCATACGCGTAATCGAATCCAAGAGAATGACAACGTGGGAACCAAATTCGACTGCACGACGGGACTTGTCAATGACCATATCACACACCTGAACATGGCGTGAAGACTGTTCATCAAAAGTTGATGCGACCACCTCAACATCATCTGGTGTGTTTTTCCGGAAGTCAGTAACCTCTTCCGGGCGCTCATCGATGAGCAAAACCATCACCTTCACATCCGAGAAATTCGTGATGATCGAGTTGGCCATCTTCTGAAGTAGAATCGTCTTGCCGGTTCTTGGTGGCGCGACAATGAGACCTCGCTGACCACGACCAACAGGAGTGACCAGGTCAACGATCCGCATCTCGATCTGATCGGGTGTGGTTTCTAGAATAAACCGCTCTTCGGGATGCAGTGGGATCAAATCTTCAAAATTGGAAATGTCATTCAGTATATCGGGGGGCTGCCCATTGACCGCATCGACACGAAGCAGCGCAAAGTAGCGCTCGGATTCTTTGGGAGGCCGGATTGAACCTTGGACAATATGACCTGGTTTGAGCCCGAAACGACGAATCTGGCTGGGACTGACATAAATATCATCTGGACATGCTAGATAAGAGTATTCAGGACTGCGTAGAAAGCCGAACCCATCAGGCAGGATCTCCAGGACTCCTTCGCCGTACATCAAGCCTTGCTTGCTGATATGAGCTTTAAGGATTTGGAAAATCAAGTCCTGCTTTTTCAGCCCCTTGTAGTCATCAACCCCTTCCTTTTTGGCCAGTTTATGCAGGTCATCGATCGTCATCTTTTGAAGGTCTCTCACCGTCAGGGCCGATTTCTTGGCTTGCTCGTATCGCGCCTGCGTTTCTGCATCGAGCGCTTCATCTGTTGACGGCTTTTCGGCTACGGCAGTACGCCCACCATTTGCTTTTGCCATGTTACCGGGCGAAGGATCATCGCTACCTTTTTTTTTCTTACTACGATAGGTCTGCGTTTTTGCCATTTAATGGCTCTCCTGATTAGTCTGCGTTATTGATTTGCCGGCTTGGGTGGGACAACGTAGCC
>CAUZIY010000152.1:0-7382 GCA_963579995.1 Phycisphaerae bacterium | reverse complement strand
CATGGCCTGAGCGATTGAATCAGAACCATAAGCATCGCGGACATGCGGGTCTTCCTGGCTGAGATCAAACGCAATTCGAGCTCGATCACCGGTCACCATTTCGTATGCCCGATGGCTAAATTTGTCCATCGCGTCGGCAACGCCGTCTCGGTCAAGCAGTCGCCGGGTCAAATCCAACTTGGCAAGTAAAGACCGACGGTCCATAAGTCGTCCGGTTGTAAGACCCTCGGCTGGAGACAGGTGCTTGATCTGATCCAGTTTCCTTGGGTCATTAACGTCAAACGGATCATAGGCGTTTCCCAAATAAGCGCCACGACCCTTTGGCCCAAAGCTTCGGTCCAATACGTTGACATACGGCGGTAGACCTGCCGCATTGGCGCCTCTTAGACGTGCTGCAATTGACCCGATACTCGGATTGACGTTCGCATGTGCATCATTAAGGTCACCCACATAACCAGTCTGGGTCAGATGCCGTGATATGGTATGTCGATTATGTTGGTGATGGATTGACCGAACAATCGCCAACTTGTCTGCAATTTTTGCCTGCTGAGGCAACAATTCACAAAAACGTTCGCCGACCAACCGCGTAGGGATCGACTCAAACGGACCGCGATACTCTGCCGGCGCCTGTGGTTTAGGATCATATGTCTCGTGTTGACTGGGGCCCCCTTGAAGTTCAATGAAGATGACTGAGGTCGAATCAACCGGCTTACCCTCTGCTGCCGCTGCAGCGCGGACACGCAACATCTGCGGCATTGATAAGCCAGCCACCCCCAAAAATCCTGCTTTGACAAAGGAACGACGTTGAATGCCGTCACAACATCCCTCCTGTCGTCCGGTCAGAACCGTGAACATCTACTCGCCCTTATTAATTCGCCACAACCCAAAGTGTCGACGTTTCTTTACGGGGCTCTGTTACAAAAGTCCATTTGATCCTAATATTCTATCGACCCGTACTGGTTATTCCAAGCCAAATTGGCTCCAGACAAGCTGATTCACGCGATTTTAAGAGCCCATTCACAATATCTATACACATACAGACTGTCACCCTGGAAATGATACGTGCCAATCAACCCCATATCGAGAATCTAATTGGCCGGCCCATTCACGAACTGGACAGTCCCGCATTATTGCTCGATCTGGCAGCAAGTGATCGCAACATCGCACAACTTGCCCAATTTTTTGGCGATAAGCATGCACAACTTCGGCCCCATTTTAAAAATCATAAATGTAGCACACTGGCCCGGCGCCAGTTGGATGCCGGGTCGGCGGTCGGAATCACCTGTGCGAAACTCGGTGAAGCGGAGATCCTGGCCGACAATGGATTTGACGATATTTTGATTGCCAACCAGATCGTCGGCGACATCAAACTGCGGCGGCTGTCGGATGTTGCGAAGAAAACCAACGTAACGGTTGCCATTGACCATTTGGAGCAGGCGAGAACACTTTCAAAAATGGTCTCTGCAACAAATATAACCGTAGGCGTCCTTGTCGAGGTTGACATTGGAATGAATCGTTGTGGTATAGAACCGGGCAACGCGGCACTGGAGCTAACCCAGAAGATTCAACCCCTTCCAGGGATCTATTTCAACGGCCTGCAGGCTTATGAAGGGCATCTGGTTAACCTTGAAGATGCCACGGAACGGCAGGTCCAATCCCACCAAGACATGCAACTGGCTATCGACACACGACGAATGATTGAAGCAGCAGGCATCCCGGTCAACACGCTGAGCGGTTGCTCTACCGCCACCTACGATATGACAGGAATCATGGCCGGCGTGGATGAAGTTCAGGCTGGAACATATGCAACGATGGATTGCACTTATCACAAGTTGCGTCCTGAGCTTGAAATGGCCTTGACAATTATTTGTACAGTCATCAGTTGTCATGGTGACAATGCGGTCCTGGATGTTGGCGTAAAAGGTGCCAGCGGTGAGTTCGGATCGCCCATCATTGCCGACCACCCCGACGCACAGATCCCTAATTTTTGTTCTGAAGAGCACTGCGTTGTACAGCATATTGGCGGACTGCATGTTGGAGACAAGGTCCAGATGATCCCCAGCCATGCCTGCACGACGTGTAATCTTTATCGTCAACTGCACGTGCATCAGGATCAACACATTGTCGATATCTGGCCTATAGAAGCGTCCGGACTGCTCGCCTAACACACTGGTCCATGTACGGACCATGGCTTTCAATGAAAGTATGCAGCCGAAATGAGCAGGCCCAACTAGAATAACATGAACGAGACATCTAATCGGCCTGCAGGCAACGACGGGAAATATATGTTGCGATTCACCAATTGTGCTCTATCGAGATGATCGGCCCAAGCAACTTACCAGTCCGGTATCATTAAATATACGAAGAATTACAACTATGAGTTCATCGGATCAACCAAACCTTCTGCTGATCTGCACCGATCACTGGCCGGGGCTACTGACACGTATGGCGGGACACCCCGTAGTCATGACACCGACGTTATCGCAACTGGCAAATAATGGTGTGTGGTACTCCAATGCATATACTGCCTGCCCTTCATGCATCCCCGCGCGACGATCTTTGATGACCGGTGTTACCGCACGCACACACGGTGACCGGGTATTCAACCAACATCTCGAAATGCCGAACCTTCCCACCATGGCCCAATGTTTTCGTAATGGTGGGTATCAGACATATGCTGTCGGAAAACTACATGTGTATCCACAGCGTAATCGCATCGGTTTTGATGACGTGATCCTTAATGAAGAGGGGCGGCATCATTTGGGGATGCTGGGCGATGACTACGAACAATATATCGCCGATGCGGGCTACGCTGGCCAGGAATTTCTTGGGGGTCAATGCTCGAACGACTACAACGTCTGCCCCTGGCAACTACCCGATCACTGCCATTCAACCAACTGGACGGCTCAGCAGATGTGCCGTGTAATACACCGGCGCGATCCAGGCCGGCCAGCCATGTGGTACATGTCGTTCCAAATGCCACACCCGCCCCTTTGGCCGTTACAGGCCTACCTTGACATGTACGCCAACGTATCGATCGATCCACCCATCATCGGTGACTGGGCTGGCAACCCCGAGAAGTTGCCTTACATGTTCCGCGCCTACTTCATGGATGGTCGGCATTCAATTCAAAATGCACCGACACATGAAATTGAACTTGCGCGACGTGCATTTTATGCGACTCTGACACACATTGATCACCAAATACGCCTTGTGATTGGAACACTCCGTGAGGAAGGCATCCTCGACCAGACGATTATTGCCTTCACCTCAGACCATGGCGATATGCTTGGAGACCATGGCTGGTGGGCAAAGACCGTCATGTATGAAATGTCTGCTAATGTGCCGCTGGTGATCATGCCAGCAAAGAATGATCAACGTGAATGGCTTCGTGCCGGACGGATCGATGACCGCTTGGTTGAACTCCGTGACATCATGCCCACACTGCTGGATATGGCTGGACTTGACATCCCGTCTCACGTTGAAGGGATGTCACTTGCGCAAGAAAATGAACGTGAATACCTTTACGGCGAACACTGGGAAAACGAGCACGCCAGTCGTATGATCCGCAGCGCAGAATACAAGCTCATTTATTACCCCGTCGGGAACCACTTTCAGTTATTTGATATGAAAACTGACCGTCGCGAAACAAAAAACCTTGCGGATCATCCAAAATACATGGACATACGTGCAAAGCTAACCAAACAACTCGTCAAGAATATGTACGGCAATGATGATCGCTGGATGAATAACGGGCAGCTCATTGGTGAGCCTGACCGCCCAACACCAAATTCCTCAAGCCGACACTTTGGAGGCCAACGTGGCATCCGATTCGTTTAAAATTTGGTGCGGATATGGATGGCAACCTTGTTCTCACTGTGGTTTTTTCTGACCCGGTTCCTAATGAAAACCAATACGCCTCCTGTTGTATTTACCGTTACATTCAATAAGAACACCTTAACAACACCAGCCACCAGATTACGGCGATCCATTTGGTACTCTACATTAAATACTGCTTAAGGAACGCAACAGCTGGTTCCACATTCACTTCGTGTCCACCTGAAAATAAATCCATTTCAAGACGATCCGGTTTCCCTGAAGCAGCATAGATCTCCTCTAGATGCGCATAGGCCATTTTCGCATCAGGTTCAATAAAACAAGCGTCCTCTCGGCCCGTCTGTACCAGGCAGGGCCGTGGCGCAATCAGACCGGCCACGTCAGAAATGTCGCCATATTGATAAAGGCCAAACAGAAACTGAGACCCGCAACAATTAGCCACATTGCGCTCACCCAGCGCGTCCATAAGGGTACTGAGATAACAGCTGATAACAGCAACCTTGATTCTTCGGTCCAGTGAGGACAGATAGGTTGTCATCGTGCCGCCAAATGAACATCCCATACATCCAAGGCGGCGTTCATCCACATCCGGTCGGGCCTGTAAATAGTCCAAGCATCTTTGGCCATCACAGATATCTAATCGCAACAGGTGATACCCGAAATAACCCAAGGTCATATAGGCCAGATCGCATCTATCACGTTTGGAAATATTCACCCATTGTTCACGATCCTTTCGTTCACCAAATCCTCTCCAATCTGGCGCCATGGCGACAAAACCTTGACGCGCCAGTTCAACGGCATACTGATTTTGATAATCCCCCAACACATCCTCCACCAAGCCAACAACTCCATCTTTACCCACTCCGTGACCGTGAGCACAAAGAACCGCTGGACATCGATTACTGCTGCTGGCGGTGTCAGGGATCAGTACGTAAGCAGGAACAGATGAAAATGGATCTGAATTAAAAATCACTTTCTCACGCAAGTAGCCGTCCATTTGCCTCCGTTCTAACACCTCCACATCCAGTGGCACTGAAGGTGGGGTTGGGCCAAGCAATCGAACTAAGTGCGAGCGGAACTTCTTGCGCCATTGATGCCAATCCTCATTTGACTTTCCCGTAAAGTGACAAGATCCCTGCTGATGCAATAGCGACTCAACGCCACTTTCGGTGTTTAAATACCGGCCGTTATTTTCAACCATTCCGAACTCCATGTGTTACCGAACACAAAACAACCTTTCCACACACCGCGTCTTGCATTCAAGATCCTAATACACCCTGTAATTCACACTTGATCAACACTATATCGTTTTATAAAATAGGGGGAAATATCTTGGTGCTTTGCACAAGACACCACCCAATATTTTCTACTATCGCACCCATTGAGGATGATCAAATGAAACTTGCCACGGAGAACTACGACGAATATTGGAAACGCGGATGGACAGTCGTAGAGGAGGTCTTCACAGAAGATGAGGTGGACGCCATCTCCAAATTAGCAAGTCAGATGTGTGATGAAAAACTGGACAACCAACTTGGGGACAAGCATAAAACTGATCGCTCCGAGGACGGACAGGCTGCCCCACGAAAGCTACCCAGGCCTTTCCAGGCACATCAGGTCTTTCGCAACTTCATTCTTGATCAACGAATGCGAGCGCTAATAGAACAATTAATAGGCAAGCCCCCACATCTCATGATTGATCAGATTTTCATGAAACCGCCACATTTTGGATCTGCCAATCCATATCACCAGGATAATGCTTATTTCCGCTGCCAGCCTGATGATGAAGTCCTGACCGCATGGATTGCCCTCGATGACGTTGACAAACACAATGGCTGCTTACGTTATATCGACGGCTCACACCTTGGCCCGATCCTTACGCATCATGATGTCCCTGGTGAACCGCATAACAAGGTTCCATCTGATGATGATATCGATTTGGACCGAGAATCTTTGGCCCTGGTACGCAAAGGTGGAATCGTATTTCACCATAGCAAGGCCCTACACACCTCACATCGCAACGAATCCGACCGATGGCGACGTGCCTACGCTTCACACTGGGTTAGCGCTGATGTGACCTGTGATGAGATCTTTGTCGAGGCCAGTTACTATAAACATGACTCAGAGCTATACGAAGCAGCACTGCGGGTGAATGCAAACGATGTATAAGTCGTAAATGCCATACGTCTACATCTTATTTGGCTTTTAATCCTGCCCGCATCTGTGACTGGCCGATACCTCGAAGCTTTGGCTCGTGTAGCCATGAGCACACCGCGTCCAACACAAAGCGATTGGCAAGCGCAGGCAACTGCACTTTTAATTCATCTTCATTAAACCAGCAAAACTCATATTCCACTGAATGCGGCAATGGCGGCAACTCGTCAAGAGGCCGTGCATAGACACGACACAATTCATTGTCTTCCACATAATCACCGACATAGGTCATCCAATCGATCTCCAGACCCGTCTGGTCCTGCACATTGGCTTCCAGCGATGCAATCACATTGCCAATATCCCAATCCGTGACAACGTCCCGCTGTTCAGCAACCCCGCCTGGCAACATCCAACCTGTATCTTGACCATTTTGGTGGCCTTTCATGCGGACCATAAGAATTCGATCCTGATGCTCCACAATCAGGCGGGCTGTCCCGATTGAGCAGTGACTGTGATGACGGATTGTCTGCCTACCGCGCTCGTCGAGTGCGGTATAGGCTTCATCGCTAAACACGAATGGGCCACAGCCAGGAGGCGCATCAACACCCATATACTTGTTGTAAATCCCCCAACGGTCCTGGTTAGAACGATTGCCCGGCGCTTCGTGCCAGCAGAACATATGCATGAAGACCAGGTCGCCTCTACACAGTTTACTGTCCACCATGGGCGGGATTTCATCGGCCCGTGCACGGTGAACATGCGTGATGCGGCCACGTTGTTCAAGACGAGTACATTTGTGGGAGCCCGGCGACAGGTAAAGAGGGCCAACCTCCTCCGTGTAGTCTGCGAGGGCGAGGATTGTAAAAAGCCAATTCAGCGACGACCCCACCGGGCGAAAAGGCTTGTAATCACAGTGGCCTGTCTGGCTACTGCCCTGATAATCGCCGACGGTACCCCGATCTCCGGGCGTGCGCAAATAGGCGACAAACGCCTTGAGGCATGGTTGCTGTCCCAACAAGATCTCAACCGTGTCAATAATGGACGGGGCATTAGCGATGGAGGCCAGATCAGGATCGAGTAAACCTTCGTAGGAGATGGTGTATTTTGAAGGTTCAGGATAACGGGCTTTCCGATCACTGGATTGACAAGTTGGCAACTTGGCAAATTTCAGAATAGCCTTGTCAAACCCAGCAAGTTGTTTTTCATCAAAAACGCCCCGGGCGATGAGAAATCCATTTTCTCGGTAGAAGTTAATGTCTTTTTCAGATGGCGCCCACGGCATATCAGTACTCCAACATTGGTGGCAGAAACCCCGCATCAACCACGGAGCCGCTTGCGATCCTTCTCCAGCAGAAACGGATCGTGCTTTTCTAAAAATTCGTTGAAAGTCT
>CAUZIY010000151.1:0-7414 GCA_963579995.1 Phycisphaerae bacterium | reverse complement strand
GCGACCGCCTGCCCACCAGATGGATCAATCCTCTGTCCATCCCACTGGTTCAACGGTTTGATCGGAAGGACTACGAGCAACATTTCAGTCGCACCGCAATTGAAATGACCAATCTAGGGCTGATGGAAAAAGCCGAAGCGGTACAAGCAGATCACCGCGGACAAGTAGCGAACGCAGAGCATCATCTCCGTCAGGCAATCAAGCATTTTCGCCAAGCATTGCATCTTAACCCGGAATCTATCAAGGCGCACAAACAGTTGGCAAAAATCTTGCAATCAGGAGGGGATCTTGATTTGGCAATCGCCCACTGGCGTTATCTATTGCGAAACCAGCCAAAAGATGCTAATGCACATAATAATCTCGCCATTGCCCTGGTGAATAAAGGGCATGACGTTGCGGCACTGCAGCATTTTCAACAGGCTATTGAAATCCGGCCGCAGTGGGCCACACCCCACAACGGGATTGCATGGATCTTGGCCAGCAATCCTGACAAAGCAGTACATAATCCATCGCAGGCTATCCATCACGCCCAACGTGCGGCAGAATTATCTGGCCATACAGAAGCTTCAATCCTTGATACCCTCGCGGTTGCTTATGCTGCCACAGGCCAATTTCACAAGGCAATACAAGTCGCCATGAATGCCCGCAATCTGGCAATCCAAAATAATCTACAGCAGGTTGCTCTTGAAATTGAAAGCCGTCTAAAGCTATATCAACAGTCAAAAAGATATGAAACAGGCACACAATAGCCATCTCGCCCATGACAAATCCATGCGATGCGAGGACCGTGACACGAGCTATTCAATCCCGGCCCCGCCATACGAAATGGATCCATCATCCGCTCTTGCTACCTGAAGCACGATCAGCAACATTCAATTTGATTTCTCCAAACTGATCTTCGTAACGTCGAATTAATTGCCCCAGCGTAATGGCCAACCGTTTAGCGGTGTAATAGTTAAGTACCACGCGATCGTTGACCTCAAAGAGGATCTCACCCACCGCATCGGATCCGCCTGATTGTTCGGCCGGACGTGCCTGGGCAACCTGATTGAGTCCGAAATCGAGCATGATCTCCTCCGCCGTCGTGCTTGTTCGAAACGCGTTGGCGTAACTCGTACCCATATTTTTCTGATCAATCCGCAATCGAACCTTCTGCTGCCCAGTCTGCTCTTGGGCCTGCGCTTCAACCGTAGGCGTCTCAGAAGCGGAAGTGTCTGCATCTTGCTCTTTAGCCATAACTATCTATTCCCTTGCATCAATGGTGAGGTCCGGCGAAAATCACCCGAACCGCTTGGTATTCCAAGTACGATCATCATAGGTAAAAACTGCTGTAAAGTCACCACAGGCCATGAGTCAGGCCTCAACCACAACGGCCGGTTCAACCGGCACCACACGCACACTCTGGCCAACAGAAAATGGACAGTCGTAATCAGCTTGCACCACCAACAATTGGTCACCCAATACAACTTGGTAGGTAAGATCATGACCCTTGAACTCTCGGCGTGTAATCTGCCCGGCAGGATGGCCGGGGTATAGATGCTGAAAACGAAGGTGCTCAGGCCGAATGGCGATAGTCACAAAACCACGTGCTTTTCCATGAAGACGCACGACACCTAAAGGACATTCAGCCCGATCACCATTGGCCTGGGCGGGAAGAAGATTCGTATGGCCAAGAAATTGCGCCACAAAACTTGTACGTGGATGCTCATAGAGTTCCTGCGGTGTTCCAACCTGTTCGACCCGACCATCGCGTATTACACCAATCCGGTCTGCAAAGCTTAATGCCTCTTCCTGATCGTGGGTCACCATAAGCGATGACATGCGGTTACGCCGCAAAAGTGTGCGTACCTCGTTGCGGGTTGATTGCCGAGTTGCTGCATCGAGATTGTTAAATGGTTCGTCGAGCAGCAAAAGTCTGGGGGCGACCGCCATCGAGCGGGCCAACGCCACCCTTTGCTGTTGACCGGAGGACAGTTCATATGGCATACGATCAGCTAGATTTCGCATGCCCACCATTCCTAATACGGTGAGCGCGCGTTTAGCCCGCTGAAGATGGGACTTTCCGCGCAGGCCAAAACACACGTTCTTGAATACCGACATATTTGGAAACAATGCGTAATCTTGAAAGACGAATCCAATATTTCTCTTATCTGTTGGTACGTGTGCTGAACTACCCGTAATAAGATGTTCGCCAATTGTGATGGTGCCGCTTTCCGGATGGTCATACCCGGCAATTAATCGCAGGATAGTCGTCTTGCCACAACCCGATGATCCAACCAACACAAATATTTCGTTGATGCCAATGTCAAATGACACACCGTCAACCACATAAGGTTGGTCAATGCCAAATCGTTTTCTCAATCCTTGAACTCGTAATAATTCACTCATGCCAAGAGATCCGCCGTGCTTGTCCTTGGTCCGTTGAAGGTCTTTCCCCCTCCGAAAAGCAGGATCCATACGAAACCGCCCGAAGACAACAGAATACACAATGCAAATGGAGCCGCCTCGGAAAAATGGGCATCTTCGCTGTATGACCACACATTCACTGCCAGCGTATCGAAATTAATCGGCGCCAGCAGCATCGTGATTGGCAACTCCTTCATAACAGACAAAAACACCAGAGCAGCACTAATAATCAAACTATTTCGCAATAATGGAAGCGTTACACCCATCAGAATCCTCCAAGAACCGACGCCCAAAGCTTGGGCCGACTCTTCAAGGCGTGGTGTGGCAAGGTATAGGCCACTGCGAATTGGCCCAATCGATTCAGCCAAAAAATGCAGCGAGTAGGCAATGATTAAAGGGACAAAACCTTGATAAATCCACCCACGCAACACTGGAATCTTCTGTTCAATCTGCAACGAAATAAAAATGAACGACAACGCGAAGGCCAATGAAGGGATCGCATAACCAATGTATGCCGAACGGCCCAAGATAGCAGACCACCGTGACGGATAGCGTCTTACCAATAAAGCAATGGGAATGGCCAGTGCAACCGTCATCGCCGCCGCAGGAAAACTGACCGCCAACGAACGGACTAGAGCAGGTAAAACCCCATCGGCAACGGACGCCAATGGCGTCTGAAGGAACCAAAAGACAACAAGTCCGGCCGGCGCAACCACCCCAACCATGATCACGATGGCCACAAAAAAGTAGGCCGCAAGCGACCATGATCCCAATTCAATTAGACTTTTTCGTCGAGGAGTGCCTGCTGTCACACGATGCAATGTAAGGCCTCTCAAGAAAAACACATCCGCCATCATGATTAACATGGCCATCATGATTAGAACCAGAGCAGGCACGGCAAATGCGCCTCGATCCATCGTTTCGTTCGCGCTGTAAAGGGCCAAACTAAATGTTTCGAACTGCATCAGGCTAACCACACCAAAATCTGCAATCACATGTAACGATATAAGTAATGCGCCGGACAACAAGGCAGGGCGCAACTGGGGCAAGACTACGCGAAATAGCAGGCTTAACCGACCATGCCCCAATGATCGACCGGCCTCCTCCAAAGAAGGATCAAGATCGCTGAATGCAGCGCGTAGATTAAGATACATGTACGGCATGTTGTACATACCTAATGCTAATAGTGCCCCCCAGTAACCTTTTGGACTTGCAATCACCTGCCCAGTTAATCGATGCCAGAATCCACCGTAACCACCTAACGCCAATATCGCGTAGGCCATGATGTAACCGGGCACGGTTAACGGAAGCACTCCTCCAAGTGCTATCCAGCTGCGACCACGAAGATTTGTCTGCGTCGTCAAGTAAGCGATTGGCAAAGCCACCAACGAAGCGAAAACCAGGACGCCAAAGGTTAACGCCACTGTATTGCCAAGCAGTTCAATGGTACGGTAACGAAACAGATCCGCGGCAATCCTGCTCGGATCACGCCGCACTGCATTAATTACCAGGTACGCAACCGGCAGAATAACCGCCAAGGCGCTACCCAACGCTGGTGCGAGCAAACACCAAGGCGCACGTCGATGGAACGCAACAGCGTTTATAGCAACCCAACCTCCTTAAGCATTGCGATCGTATCCGTCACATCACTCAGTTCGTCTAAATTGACCGATGGCGCAAGATCCAACAACCTCTCATGAGAGACCAACCGACTCGATGACTCCACCCCATCAATGACAGGATACTCAAACACTTGCTTAGAAAAGTACTGCTGGGCCCTGGTAGAAAGCAAGAAGCGAACAAATTCCATCGCTAACTCTTGGTTAGACGAGTACTTCAAAACTCCAATTCCAGCCACGTTGACCAAGTTGCCTATATCCCCCGGCACAAAAAATTGCTGTTCAACAGGAAACTGATCGTCATTCGCTTTTAACCGCAACAGATAATAGTGATTCGGTAAACCCAAATCGATCTCCCCTGCAGCCAAGGCCTTAAGGATCGGTGTGTTCTTGGCATAATTACGGGTACCATTGATTTTCATTGCTGCCAGCCACTTCTTGGTTCGATCCTCACCCCATGAATTGCGCATTGCGGTCACTGCAGCCTGAAATGACGCATTCGTCGGAGCCCAACCCACACGCCCCTTCCACTTTGGATCAGCCAATTCTTCAAGTCGCTGCGGCAGTTCTTCGCGAGATACCCGAAGCGGTGCAAAGGCTAATACCCGAGCCCGCCCACTGGTCGCCACCCACTGGCCGCCCCGATTATGAAATTGAGGGGGGATCGAATCGACAATTTTCGGATCCAACGATGCCATAAGTCCGGACTTTGATAGGACCCCCAAAGAACCTGCATCCTGTGCCCAAAACAGATCCGCTCGACTCTGCAGGCCTTCCTCGACCAGCGCCACGGCAAGCTGTGCCGTCTTGGCATACCGAACCTGCACCTGGACCCCTGTTTCAGCCTTAAACTGATCCAATAAAGGCTTCACAAGTGCCTTGCTACGACCACAATAAAGCACCAACGGGCCGCCAGGAACACCCTTGCCAAAGGAAACAAAACAAAACCACCCAACCACCAAGACAACAGGAATAAGAAATTTAGCTAAGCGGCAGGACATAGAGCTGATTCCCAATTTGAGTACAAGCTTGCGCCAAAAGATACCAACATAGTCCCAATGCCACTAAATGATATTGAGTCTCAAGAAAGGGTCAAGGGCAGGCCTGTTTATAGCAAATCAACGGCCATTGAGACGATATGGCTCTCCCCGCCCATACACTACCAGCCGTTCGGTCACCCTCTCGACCAATGCCTTATTACCCTGCTCATGAGCAAGCACCACTGCCTTGCGGGCCGTTTCCACTGCGCGGAGGTAATCACCCTCATTGGCATAGGTTGCCGCAAGCGTATCGAGGACCATCGGCTCAACATAATTGGTCAATTCGCAAGCCTCCGTGGCATACTTAACCGCATCACCTGGGTCTTCATTCTGGTCACCGGGAACGGTTGCCAGGACCCAGGCCAGAGCATTTAAGGAAATGGGATTGCTCGAGACCCATTGCACTGAATTTTGAAAATATCCGATTGCATCCGATGGCTGGCCATCACTCATTTTCTTCTGTCCCAGCCAGAAGTTTGCCTCGGCAGCTCGGATCACAATCGATCGGCCCACCTTGTGGGGATGGTCCTGCTTCGCATGAGTGGCTAACCGTGCCACAAGGACATGCTCCGGTTCGGATACCCCGCTGGCCAGATTGACGGCCACCCCATAGTCATCAATTCGAGGATCTTGAGGACGAAAATCATCGCGTGTTGCCTGATTGTGTATGTATAAACCAATCAAGACCAGACAAATTGATAGAGGGATCCGGAGCCACCGTCGTGCACGTATGTCAACCACTACCACCTTCACAAAAACTGCAGCGTATACGAGAAAAAATGGAATAAGATAGAGACGATAACGCGCAACGGCATAGACCAAACTCAGCGAAGCCGTCATTGCTGCTAGATACAACAATAACACAAGATGACCGGATAACGAGCAGGTGCTCAGATCTGTTGGTGACGAACTAGGTAGATCGTACGAACCACTTTTACGCTCGCTGCCAAAGCTTGCCAGCTTGGTCCTTACTGCCTGGATTCCCAGGATAATGACTGCCGCAAATGCCACTGGAAAGAGCCACCGAAAATCTGGCATCCACTTCGGAAGACCAGTTATGTTCATATAAAATGCATAGGACGTGTTTGCCGGCACTTCCCATTTATTCCAAATCATTGCAAACCGCTGGCCCCAATTGGAGATAAGCAAACCAAGATCGCCCGAGTAACTATCCCAGACCCCCTTCAACGCTCCCGCCGTGCCTCCCTCTGCCTGATCAAGAATCCTGATCGCCGTAGGCGACAATTGGGTAGGAATCGAGCCCCCAACCGGCGCTGTTGCCTCGTTACAGTTGACAAAAAGAATGGCGGTCATACCGGAAACGGCAAACGGTGGAGCACCAACAGCAACATTACGCGCCATCAGGGGCGAAAATCCAATCAGGTAACCAACCGCGACCGCCAGAATTGCAGTCGCTGCATACCGAATTCCCCGACGGCCAAAATAAACCGCCAAGCTGGTGACCACCACCGCAATCATGACCTTGCTCATCTCATGAAAGATGGCAAAAAGACCTGTAAGCAAACCTATCCCCACACACAAAGCCGCGATGCGGTGCGTGCTAACCTTGGAGGATCGACCAACTATGGATACCAGGCAAAACAGGATGAGCGCCAGAAAAAAAACACCTGGGCCCACTCGCAAGAGTTGTGGTTCAAAATAAAAAAGCGGCGCATAGAGGCACGCCAGAATGCCAGCTAGGCAACCTGCAAATAAACCGGCCAGGCGGAGTGCGATCAAAAATATCAAGACACATGTGCCGGCCCCAATGATTAACTGAACGGCCTTGACCAAAGGCAATGAATCGTCAAAAAGTCTACCTGCCGCCGCCAACACATAGGAGTAGGCTGGAGCTTGATAGAACACACGAGAGTTGACCCAACTGGCCCATTTTTGTTCTGATGCAGATGCATGCCAGAGGTGGTAGGGGCGAAACGGATCCTTCGCCAACCATCCATCCGTACGTAGAAGATGAGCCTGCTCCAGATAGGTGGACATGTCCGTCTGGTCCCATTCATGCCATCGGTCCAGTGCTGTGCCGCAATATTGCGACCAGTACCCAAAGCGTATACACAACGCCAACACAAAAATGAGTATGGCTGCCACAATGGTTGGATTGGCGCGGATGATTTTCATGGCCCGCTATTGGATCTAAAAGAAATACAGACTAATACGCTGCATTAACCTGAACGCTGATATGTCATCGGCCAATTCTGGCAAGGAGAGCCGTGACTAAAATGTATATTGAAAAAGTTCCAGAATAACGATCGCCCAGCCGAAACGAACCCGTGGGCATTAAGCTCTTGTTTTAATCCACGCGTTGCCATGGTCAGCTCATAACGATGACGA
>CAUZIY010000150.1:0-7502 GCA_963579995.1 Phycisphaerae bacterium | reverse complement strand
AGCTTAGGTATTGGGGTGATTACACGCTGGATGAAATATTTGCTGACAAAATTCTGGTTCCGGGATTTGTCGAAGCCCATTGTCATGCAATGAACGGATCTGTCTGGGAAAATACCTATGTTGGATTTTTTGATCGCACTGACCCCAACGGGCAGCTGTGGCCGGGAATAAAAACTCTTGACGGCGTGGTTGAGCGACTCATAGAAATCGAGCACACACTCGATGATCCCGAAGAGACGCTGGTTGCCTGGGGATTCGACCCCATATATTTTACCGACGGCGTCCGCATGAATCTGGAGCATCTCGATCAAGTTTCCCGTGAGCGACGCATTCTAGTTCAACATTCCAATGGTCATTTACTCAATGCCAACCGCAAGGTGCTTGAACTGGCCGGCATCGACTCGACCACTGACGTCGAAGGTGTTATGAAAGATGCCGATGGAAATCCAACCGGAGAACTTGGGGAAATGGCAGCGCAGTTTATGGCCTATAAGGTAACAGATGTGCGCCGGTTTGACGGCATTAATAGCAATGACCTCTGGATCTTTGCAAAAACCGCAACCAACGTCGGTGTTACCACTGCAACCGATCTACATGCCCGTGTTCAAGATCAGAACATCCAATCCTATGTAGAGGTTACAAAAAATGCTGATTATCCATTACGACTAGTTCCAGCTGCAGGCGCGTTAACAATGTCGATACAGGATGGCCCTTCTCATGTTGCTCAACTAAAGCAGCACAATAACGACAAGCTTTACCTTGGCTTGTGCAAGATCATGACAGACGGCTCTATTCAAGGATTTACGGGACGCCTGAAGTGGCCAGGGTATATCAACGGCAAGCCCAATGGCATCTGGAACTTACCACCACAAACACTCACCGAGATGGTTGAGGCTTACCACGCCGCCGGCCTCCAGATGCATATGCATACTAATGGCGATGAAGCATCAGAACTAATGATCAACGCAATTGAAACAGCACTGCACAAAAATCCTCGACCCGATCACCGCCACACACTCACACATTGCCAGATGGCGGACGAAGCACAGTTCCGACGCATGGCTCAACTAGGTATTTGTTCCAACCTATTTACCAACCATATCTACTATTGGGGAGACCAACACTACAGTCTGACAATGGGGCCAGACCGGGCCACTCGTATGGATGCCTGCGGCACAGCAAAACGACTCGGTGTGCCTTATACAATCCATTCTGACGCACCGGTGACACCTCTGGATCCTCTGTTCACAGCCTGGTGCGCCGTTAATCGCCAGACAGCAAGCGGCCGAGTTCTTGGCCCAAGCGAGCGTATCGAGGTGCATGATGCGTTACGCGCGATCACGCTCGGCGCTGCTTTTACCTTACACCTTGATCATCTCGTTGGTAGCATCGAGCCAGGAAAATTTGCAGATTTTGCGGTGCTTGAAGGCGATCCCACCGACGTACCTGCCGAAACGCTGAAAGACATCGCCGTTTGGGGAACTGTGGTCGACGGCATCCCAAGGCCTGCGTCCCAACACAGCAACTAACAGCCAAATGAACGAGTTTCAGTCGCCAACTTTGCCGTTCACGGTATTAGGTGGATTCCTCGGGTCGGGGAAAACCACACTATTAAACCGTCTGCTTAACCTCACTACACAGACGCGCTACGCCGTACTGGTCAATGATTTTGGCGAACTGAACATCGACGAGCACCTCATAGCACGGCACGATGGAGAAACTATCGCACTTGCCAATGGTTGTATGTGTTGCAGTATGGCCGACGGCTTTGTCAGCGCATTGACTACGGTCATGGACCGAGCGGATCAGTTCGATCAAATGGTTGTTGAAGCCAGTGGTGTGTCCAATCCAAGGCGGATCATGGATATCGCAAAACTGGATCCAGGCCTGTCTCCCAACGGGGTCATCGTACTGGTAGATGCACCTCAATTTCTCAATCAATTGACAGACTCAATGATTAAAGACGCGGTGCTCACCCAGGTCAAAGAAGCGGATATCCTACTCATCAGCAAAGCAAACCTAACGGATCAATCAACCGTGGACGCCGTCAGGGAAACTCTCGACAAGCAACATTCGGACTGCACGCTACTCATCAATGATCAGGTTGATTTTGATCCCCGCCCCTTGTTTGACAGCATACCTATGGCATCCTCAAGCACTGAGAAAGATATGGCATTGGTTGATACCAAAGCCACTTCAGACCACGGGCATGGCCACACACATGATCAGTTTCACAGCTGTGTCCTTCAGCATAGCAAGCCATTAGATCGGAATACATTTGAAAGCTGGGCAACAGCTTTACCTCCATCCGTAATCCGCGGCAAGGGAGTCATATCTTTTACCGAATCACCGCATCAACAGTGGATTTGGCAGAAAGTGGGGCGAACCTACCGCTTAGAACATAGCTCTATAACCCCGGAACGCTCCTCTAAGGTTGTATTGATTGCTACTGAAAAAATGCCTACTGACACTGATCCTAAAATCTACGGTCCTTTCTCGACTCAATAAGCATCTGTAGCAACCCTCCAGCTAAAACAAAACGCTGATCTACTTCTTAAACGAGGTGGCAGGCGGCATGGTGCGTTGAATTAAGCGCCTTGAACTTGGGTTCAACTGACTTGCAGCGTTCTTCAACTACTGGACAGCGTGAAGCGAAGCGACAACCAGGCGGCAAATCGATCGGGTTCGGCGGATCACCAGTGATGGTTGTGCGACGCCGCCGGTTTCTACGATTTGGGTCCGCTGACGGCACGGCCGACAGCAACGCCTGGGTATAGGGATGTTTGGGATTATTAAAAAGTGATTCACGGTCCGCTTGCTCGACGATCTTGCCCATGTACATCACTGCAATGCTGTCACACATGTGTTGAACAACACCAAGGTCGTGAGAAATAAACAGATACGTCAGATTGAGATCTTTTTGCAATCTGCGAAGTAAGTTCAGTATCTGCGCCTGGACACCCACATCAAGCGCCGAAACCGGCTCATCGCAGATCACAAGACTAGGATTTGAGGCAATCGCCCGGGCGATGCCAATTCGCTGGCGTTGACCACCTGAAAACTGATGTGGAAACAGTCTCAGTTGGTCCTGACGTAGCCCGACCTGCTCAAACAGTTCCTGAACCCGACTGTTACGACTCTCAACTGATCCAATACTTAAACGATCCAGTGGCTCTCGCACGATATTTTGAGCTCGCAGTCTTGGATTCAACGAAGAATAAGGATCCTGAAAAATAAACTGCATATGCTGTCGATGAGTTCGGAGCGATTCACCTTGTAGGCCGAGCAGGTCAACATCACCCATCCGAATTTTACCGGTGGTTACAGGTATTAAACGAGCGATCGCCAGAGCCAGCGTCGTCTTGCCCGAACCGGATTCACCTACAACAGCCATAGTCTGGCCTCGTTGCAGCGATAGTGAAACGCCATCGACCGCTCTCAACTGCGGCGCGGCACCGAAGAAATTCGTTCGCTTCAGGTCGAAGCGAACCTCCACATCACGAAGTTCCAACATCGGCGCAGTGTCAAACATCGGCTGACTCGCTGCTGGTAACAAGCTCCCAACATGCTACGCTTTGGGTCTCTGTTAGCGTTGTGTAGTGGGGTTTTTCTTGCCAACAGACATCGCGAACCAGATCGCATCGTGGTGCGAACATGCAACCATCGAAGCCAAATTCAGAAAGCGGGGGCACCATTCCAGGCACCTCTTGAAGATATGGCCGGTCCGCTGTCACTTTGCCCAACAGATGTGGCACACACGCTATGAGTCCTCGGGTGTAAGGGTGCTGTGGTCGCAACAAAATATCTTCCACTCGACCGTCTTCAATCTTACGCCCAGCGTACATAACCACCACTCGCTCAGCCATTTCGGCGACCGACCCCATATCGTGAGTGATGAGAATGATCGCCGCACCTGTCTCATGTTGTAAGTTCTGCATTAGATCGAAAATCTGTGCCTGTACAGTCACATCCAATGCGGTTGTCGGTTCATCTGCGATCAGAATTTTTGGTTGGCAAGCCAACGCCATCGCAATAATGATGCGTTGCCTCATTCCACCGGATAGTTGATGCGGATAATCATTTGCACGACGGTCAGGCAGGGGTATCTGTACCGCATCTATCATCTGAATCGCCTGAACTTGGGCCTGCTTCCGGGTCAGTCTCTGGTGACGTCGCAGCGTCTCAGCAATTTGCTCACCTACCGTGTAGACCGGATTCAGGGACGTCATGGGTTCTTGAAAAACCATCGAAACTTCGTTGCCTCTGATCTCACGCATCCTGGCATCTGTTGTTTGAACTAGATCTTCGCCCTGCAAAGTTATTGAGCCTGCAGATATCACTCCAGGCGGTGATGGGATCAATCCCATAATTGCAAGCGCGGTCATACTTTTGCCACAGCCAGATTCTCCGACCAGACTCAATGTTTCACCGGGACCAAGATCAAATGACAGATCATCAATCACCGGCACTACACCACCACGGATCGTGAACTCAACCGTCAAATTTCTAACCGACAGTAGTGGTTCTGCCATTAACGTTTCCGAAGCTTGGGATTTAATGCATCATTCAAGCCATCTCCTACCAATGAGATGGCCAACACCGTAATAAAAATAGCCAGGCCTGGATACATGATTGTGAAGGAGTGTTGTAGGATGAATGGTCGATTATTTCCCATCATCGCACCCCAACTCACCACGTTGGGATCACTCAAACCTAGAAAACTCAAACCCGCTTCAAATAAAATTGCAAAACCAACCAGCAATGCCGCTTGCACCACAATTGGTGGCAACGCATTAGGCAAAATCACTCTAAAGATTAAGGTCGGAGCCTTCGCACCAGCCGAACGCGAAGCGGTAACGTACTCGAGTTCTCGAATTTTAAGAAATTCAGCTCGCGTGACCCTGGCAACACCAGTCCAGCTAACGATGCCAATCGCAAACGCAATCATCTGTAGTGAAGGTCCAAAAAGCGCAACAAGAACCATAGAAAATAGCAATGTCGGCAACACCTGAAAGAATTCCGTGATTCTCATCAGAATTTCCTCAACCCACCCCCGATAGAATCCCGACAGGGCTCCAAAAGTAATACCAATCAGAACACTCAATAAAGCAGCAGCACACCCCACTGCTATGGTCGCCCTTCCACCGTGAATAATTTGGGCCACAAGATCGCGTCCTAAATAGTCTGTTCCTAAAAGAAACCCTTTGGCCCCTGGGGGGCTAAAGGGAGACCAGACCATCTCCCAGGGATCAACCGTATACAGAAACGGGCCCAACAACGAGACTACGATAATAATTGCCAACACAAGCAACCCTGCGACAGCGGCATAGTTTGCGGCGAACATTCGCGCGGCCTCTGTAAAAGGGTGCTCAATCTGAACAACACCCATTTCTTGATGACTCAGGCTTTGCTGTTTTAGCTCATCACTCACGATTACGCCTGACTTCCTTCTGATGTCTTGATTCTCGGATCAATAATTCGATACACCATATCGGTCAATAAATTCGCCACTACGACAACCAACGATGAAAAGAACAAGATACCCAAAATTGTTGGGGTATCTCTTGCGACAATCGCCTGGACAGCTAACGTCCCCAACCCTGGCCAACTAAACACAGTCTCGACAAGAACTGCACCGGAAATAATTCCAGAAAATACCAATCCAACAGTTGTAACCACTGGGAGTAGTGCGTTACGCAACGCATGCTTGAACACTACTTGGAATTCCGACAAGCCTTTGGCCCGTGCTGTTCTAACATAGTCAGAGCCCAACACATCCAACATACTGGCTCTCGACAATCTGCTATAAATCGCCAGAAAAATCGAACCCAAAGTAACCGCTGGCAAGACTAAATGGTGCAACACATCAATGACATAAGCGATCCCGTCCCTTTCTACTGACACATCTATCATGTTTCCTATGGGAAATATCGGGACGATAACGGAAAACAAAATTATCAGCATGATACCGGTCCAAAACACCGGCGCCGCATAGCCAACCAAAGACAACACGGTAACAAAATGGCTTGTCACCCCGTTTGGGTTTCGAGCTGCCGTGACACCAAGCAATATGCCCAAGAAAATGGATATAACCTGGGCACTGATCACTAACAAAAGAGTGGCTGGTAACTTCTCCATTATGAGTTTGGTAACCGGCTCGTTATAGTAAAAAGAATAACCAAGATCTAGCCTTGCCACACCCCAGAAATATTTCGCCATCTGCTCCCACAAAGGTAGATCAAGCCCGTAATCTTCGCGAATCTGCTCCATTATCTCTGCATCTAATCCACCAGCATCCTGGGCAATCGTGTCTGCGACATCGCCTGGAGCAATGTGTATCAGCACAAAATTCAACGCCAAAACAGCAACAAGCAATACGAGACCAAAACCGGCACGCTTAAGTGTGATGATCAAAAACTGCATTGAATTACTATGTATTTAATATGAAATTAACTTGTTCGACCAAATGAGAAATGCCTGCTGACAAGCAGCAGGCATTTCCGAACAACATCTGACATTTCTCTAGGTCAATTCTTCAGATAGACCTCATCCATTGGGGAGCAAGTGCCCCAAATCGTATTCGGTGGATTGCCCACCTTGGTATGGTTGTAGATCGTGTGGTAAGGCACGGTTTCTGTGAAATAGATCGGTACATCTTTCGCAATTTGTTTCTGCGCTTCGGAATAGAAAGCGACCCGTTTCGCCTGATCGTTCTCCTGACCCGCTTTAGCCAATATGGCATCAACTTCCGAGTTACAGTACTGCTGAGTGTTCGACCAGATCACACCCTTTTTCGCGTTATTACACAAATAGGTTCTATGCACACCGATAACTGGATCACCCCAGTTAAATACCACATCGGTTGTGATATCAAAGTCCCAATTTGAAACAGTCTTTGCCCAGGCGGGAAACCCCGCTGATGTGCGTACAGTGACATCGATCCCAATCTTTTTGAGCTGAGGTTTTAGGTATTCAGCGTTTGGCTTGGCACCCGGCCAACCGAAGTCAACTGTCAGAGGAAAACGCATTCCATCACCGCCACGTGCATAACCCGCGTCATCAAGCATGGCGTTGGCTTTGTCTAGATCTAGATCATAGTGCTCGACATTTGGCTCATGAAAAATACTATCCGGATGAATACCAGTATAAGCCGCCTTAGTTGTACCCTGGCTGATCGCGTTCATGAGGAAATCGCGATCAATCGCGTAAGCGATCGCCTGCCGTACTCGCACATCACTCAGTGGCTCTTTCTTCGTATTAAACGCATACCAGGCTATTGGCCCTATAGCCGCGTAACCTTGGTCAGTCGCAGTCAAATGCGCAACACCCTCAGCATGCAAAATGTCTTGCGCCAATGACTCAAAGGCCGACATGTAAATTTCGCCATTCTCTCTTCCGAGGGATCTTGCTGTTGGATCTTTGATAATCCGCATGACGATTTTGTCTAGATACGGACGACCCTTGATGAAAAAGTTCTCATTCCGTTCCAGGATAATATGTTG
>CAUZIY010000149.1:0-7537 GCA_963579995.1 Phycisphaerae bacterium | reverse complement strand
CGATCTTCAATTGCCCTCGCAATTCCTTCGCCGTACTGGGTCCAGTTGGGGCTGGAATCGTATTGTTTTTGTACAAGGTGTTGTATTTCATGAAATGCAATCGATCGCATTTCAAGCGTGTTATTGATGATGGTGTCGTCGTCTATATTCATTCCAGTGGTGCCGATGATTCCGCCAATCCGGTTGTCCTCGGCGATAAACAGGTTCATCTCATCTGTACTGCCACTGGGAAGAAAATCAATCTGCCGATCGATATAGAATCGATACGCCGTTTCAACTTCATCGGCCATGTCTTCGGCGTGATCATTCATGCCGTTGGCATCGGCGTCCAGTTCCGGGATCTTATGCGTGCCGGCACCGGTTGCAGAGTCAGTAAAATAAACATGGATTTGGTAATCGGTGCCGTCATGGTTGAATTCACGATCAAAGCATTCATCAAGTGTAACACTGGCACCTCGAATAGTTTCTGTAATGGGAACAGCGCAATCGGCATGAAGTAACAACCTCGGTTCAAGTTGCTGCAACCCGCGCCATGGAGTGGTTTGCAGGGAAAGGGCCTTTTGTTTATTTTTCTTAAATCGGCGAAGTATCTTTGTCAGCATTTGGATTGAATCCATCAGTGTCGAGTTCTCAAAAGGGGCCCCGCAGGTGATTGATAGAGCGTATACAGCCTGGGCCAACCAGTGATTAGGAGTGAAGCTTTCGCAAGTTTGTAACGATATTCCTCCTACCCCTCATTCTGCATCTAGGCGGACCTTTGTATATCTATATCATAGCCGCATTTCGTAACAATCAAAATGAATTTCCAAGGGTAATTCTCCCCGGCGTATTGTTTTAACATCAACCAGGGCAACGAGGTCGCCTGGCTGCTGAGGTCCGCTCTTCGGTGGTCACTGAGGATAGAACAGGTGGGGCCAGGTCGCCGATTGACGATTCGAGCGACTGATCATCTTTCGGGGTGGTGTCTTGGGTCAAATGCGTGCCTGCAGTTGGTGGTAACGGCGTATCAAACTGGTAGCCCGGTTCTTTCTGCTGGCGACGCCAGGTCTGCCGCATCTCCCGCCATGCGCCGACTAGGGTGCGTGGCGCGGGCATGTCATCCTTGATGGCGTTATGTAACTGGGCGAGCTTGTAGCAAGGAACCCCGGCAAACATGTGATGCTCAGCGTGCCAGTTCATGTGCCAGTAGAGAAACTCGGCAATCGGATTAAGCGTGATGGTTCGCGTGCACAGCCGAAAGTCAGGCACGTTTTCCCGCAGTCCACAATGCATGGGCAGGCCGACAAAATACCTGAGCCAGTTGCCAATAAACAGATGTCCCGAAATAAGAACCGCCAGGATGGGCATGCCGATCATGAAGCTTCCGGCAATCACCAGGACGTTGAAGAGCAATAGGATCCTCGCCCAGCGAACCGCCTGGGCCCGTGCTTCAGGATGTGCCTGGTAAAGGGCCTCGTGCCACTCGGTGTCGAAGCGGTTCATGGCGGTATAGACCGTGCGACGTATGGTTTGGAACATTGGAACGGTTTCAGTAGCAAAACAGATGTTGACGGTGAAAAGTTGCAACAGGCAGAGCGCCTTGAGTGTCGGGGTTTTTGGCAAGACCACTTCGCGATCACCTTCGGGGTGAAGGGTATAGCGATGATGGTAGGTATGGCTCATCGCGTATACGTGGAAATTCCACCAGCCCAGCAAGCTGTAGATCCGCAGGAACAATTTATTGAGTGCCGGTGTTCTAAATACCGTACCGTGTCCAAGTTCATGGGTGGCAAGACCTTTAAAAAACGATCCAACTGTCCCATGCAATGACAGCGCAATTGCAAAGCCGACCCACAACTGCTGGCTAAACATGTAGTAGGCAACAGACCCGGTAAGACACCATAGGGCCAGGTGCCCCACCGCTTGGCAGGCGCCGCGGAGATTACTCCGCCGCATGATCTGGCGCAATGTTTCACGCTCAATGGGTGATCGATACCACTGGACCTTCAATGATGAGCGGACATCAAGCAGTGATCTTGGAGCTGCATCCATGATTATGATTCTAGTTGCCTCGACGCCGATCTGGCAAGCGTAACGGGATTGTCAATCAGCTGCTGTGTTCACGCAATTCGACTTCTTTTGGCTGCAGGGTTTAACGCTATATTCCTTTTCAAGTAGTTGCCCAACGGTATCCCCCAAGGTCAGGTGGTGTGCGAAATGCAGGTGGAGGCACTTGATGGTCATCCAATGCCGCACCCCACCGATACCCCGTTGCGCAAAGATGTGAGTCATGTTCCTTGCCTGGATCAGACCCTGATCTTCAGGTAACAAAAGGCTCCATCGATGTGCGATACACCGGCGGTGATCATCTGCAAACCGTGCCTGCAGGTCGGGTGACTCCACCAGTCGTTGTTGCAGATCGGCGATAACACCGGTGCGTTCCAATTCAGACAGGCATGCGGTTAATTGTGGACAGGTCAACCACATCTGTGATGGAAAGGGTGTCAAACGCCCGGCCTGCGATTTGAGCGGATAGGTTAGCGCCACGCCCGGGTGCCCTGATGGGCATCGATATGCCACGTCCATGACACCATGCGGAGCCCTTCCAATTTGCCGAGCAATGGCCTGGAGATCTGCCGGCAAGAGCATGGCGTGGTTCATCGAGCGTATTTGCAGGCTTGGTGTACGCATTGGCATCAGTGATCGTGGCGGCAAGATGGCATTTGCTTTATCAATCAGGTTCCCATGATCCAATCGGGGTTGGGGCCCCGCTCCCATCCCCGAAAATCTTTCGGCAACAGGAAGATCTGCGCCCATTCCATATTCGAAACATGGTACTGTTTTCTAAATACAGCACCGTTATCGCAGATTAGTTGTACCCACAATTGAGCGGTTGCATTGGCCTGGGCACCGCGAATCCGGAAGGAAAACATGTGCCAGGGTGAAAGCTTTGGATTAGCGGGCAGTTTCGTGGTCACACGGAATGAGCCCTTGCCCTGGTAGGCAATGGCAAGGACGCTTCCCGAGCCAGTATCGTTGGGCTCAATATCCGGATTGACATTCCCAAGAAATGACCAGTTATCGAGCGTATCACATTCATTTACAACAAATGCGTCTTGATCACTTCGGGCGTGTGATGTCGTTGGTGGCAAGCAGGACATCACGATGCCAAGCACCGTACACCATTGATGGCCTCCATGCATCTTCATGAAATGACACCTGCAGTAAAGGGGAACGGTGGTTATTCTACCGGTCGTTGCTCGAGCCCAGTATCGCCATGTATAGACCCTTGTTCTAATCTTAACCACTGCCCGTTACTTAACCCATTTCAATCCAGTATTGCTGAATGACCTGTAGCTCAGGTGTCAGATCAACTTGATATTAGAAGATGACACGGCCGGCACAACGATGCTGTTTATTGTAATTTTTACTATTTTAGGTTGCATTTGCTTTTTGTGTTTAGTTCTGTTCCCTGCTCATGGATGACAGCCTGTTTTATGCCGTGACTGGTTTGTTTCTTCCGTAACACCTGATGTCCATGGTCTGTATCAGGCCGCCTTTGCCTCGGGTGGTGTTATAACGATTGTGTTCTGGATTTATTGGGGAAATTTTAATTTATTTATTGGCCAGTCCATTTCTAAATCAGAGTATTTAACTTGCCTTACGGACACCTTGGCAGTCGCATAGGCAGGCGTGTTCTGCTTATAAAAACAAGGTGTCCGTGAGGCATCCAGGTGAGTCAGTACTAACTTCAAAGATGGAGGCACGAAGGAATACACCTTCATGCCCCAGGTCTTTAGTCAATTCAAATCACAAATACCAGCGTCACAATGGCTGCTGATATTTCCGCAGGCTGACAATTTGGCCTCGTGGTCATATTCGTCTTGCGTGCACCTTGTGTTACATCAATCAGTTTCGCGTGAAGTTGGCCACGGTTTGGTTCATCGCCATTACGCGTAGGAGATAGAGTAATGTTGAACAAATTATTTAAACTCCCCATGCATCTGATCAGGCGACATCATCATGCCATCACCTGTGCGGTAGGTACTGGTTTGGAGACCTCATCGAATCTTTTTGAACCCTTGGAATCAAGGCTGTTAATGTCGGTTAACCCCCTGGCTGGTGATGTGAATTTAGATCAGTTTATCGTACGTTTTGACAGTGAATTGAAGGTGAAAAGTTATATGCCTGGAACGCATATCGGTAAACAGTTGGGTTTTGGGTTTTATGAAGTCCAGATTGATTCAGCGATAGATTTGAGTACGGCGGTCAATCATTACAACAGTCTTTCAGATGTCGCCTATGCGCAGCCTGACTATGTTCTTGGTCATGTGGCTCGCACGCCAAACGACATTAGGTACCAGTCCTTGTGGGGGATGAACAATACTGGCCAGACCGGTGGAACCGGTGATGCAGATATCGACGCTGCAGAGGCATGGAGTGTTCGAACCGATGCCGGCTCAATCATTGTTGCCGTGATTGATACTGGCATTGACTACCGGCACGAGGACCTGACCGAGAACATCTGGATAAACAATTCAGAAGCTGGCGGCCAGGTGGGCGTGGATGACGACGGCAATGGTTACATCGATGATTTGTACGGCTACGACTTCTATAACGAGGATGGTGATCCCTTGGATGACAATGGGCATGGAACCCATGTGTCAGGAACAATTGGCGCCGTGGGTGATAATGGACACGGGGTCGCCGGTATTGCATGGGACGTCCAATTGATGGGGTTGAAGTTTCTAGATGCTGATGGTGGCGGGTATACAAGTGATGCCGTTCGCGCAGTTAACTATGCCCGCCAGATGGGGGCCAAGGTTATCAACGCCAGTTTCGGTGGCGGTGGGTACAGCCGGGCGATGAATGATGCAATTCGTGCCTTTGGTGATGAGGATGGTATTTTCGTGGCTGCAGCAGGTAATGAGGGGATAAACAATGACGCGAATCCCTCCTACCCCGTGGACTATGACCTGCCAAATATCATCGCCGTTGGCGCAAGTGACTCTAATGACAGGCTTGCCCGCTGGTCCAATTACGGTGTTAATTCGATTGATATCGTCGCACCGGGTGTTTCAATTCTCAGCACCCTGCCCAACGATCGGTATGGTACTTACAGCGGCACCTCGATGGCCACCCCACATGTGGCCGGGGCGGCGGCATTGATCTGGGCTGCGCATTCTGATTGGAGTCACAGTGAAGTGATTTCAGCAATTTATGAAAATGCAGATCCTGTGCTCCTCGATTCGGTTACGCACGGCCGCCTAAATTTAAATTCGGCGATTCGAGTTGATCAGCCCGTAAGCCAAGGTCCTCAAATCACCAGTGCCCAGTGGATTGCAACAGACAATTCTGTTGATGGTGTCACATTAACCTTCAACAAACCCATCGATATGACCACGGTGACTCTGGATGACACCCATTTGATTGCACCGGACTGCACGACGATTCCCATTGAATCCCTGCATCCGGTAGAAGGGTCCAACGGTACGCAGGTTAAAGTTCGATTCGGATCCCAAATGGCATTGGGTATCTACGAGATTACAATCGGACCGGGTATTGAGGATCTTGATGGAAACCTGATGGATCAGGACCAGGATGGCATCTTTGGTGAAACTCCTGATGACCAATTCAACACCTTTGTTGACAATACGGCCCAGGTGGAATTCAGTTGGGAAGGAGAACGCCACCTAAAGGATCGCAGGGCAACCACAATCAATATTCCTGTTTATAGTGACCTGGTAATTGATGATATCGACGTGCATGTTAAGTTGGAGCACACTTGGATCAGTGATTTACAGATGACACTCATCAGCCCGAATGGAACGCGGGTCAGGTTATTCAACCGGCATGGCGGTTCCGGTGATGACATGAATGCCAGGTTCAACGATGAAGCGGCAACCAGGATCCAGGAGGGCGCAGCCCCTTTTTCCGGTGAATTCAAGCCTCAGCAGAAACTATCAAAACTTGATGGTGATCCTACCAAGGGCATGTGGAAACTGCGCATTCGTGACCGCGCCCGGGGTGATAGCGGCAACATATTGGGTGCAAAGCTAATTATTAATCCCGAGGGCCTGCCCGACGAGTCACAGTCGCCATCACTTGGTATTGCAGGGCTGGCGAGCCAATGGTTGGATACTATAGGTAGAATACGCGGTGAAACACCAGACGGCCTGCTTGGTATACGGCCGCAAGCGAGAACCAGGACGGCAATACTACAAGCTAGTTCGCACAGCGCGGCAACACGAAACATCAATGTGACGGCGGTAAGTTCATGGGAATCACTACGCCCGCGCCGCAATGGTCATGTTGGCTTTGCTACGGAAGGTCAGGATCCAACTTCCCAGGTCCCATGGGCGAATACTGCCCAGATCATTGATGTTCTTGGCGACCTGGGGACAGGACAAAACTGACAAAAGAAGTTCGCCGGCGTCACGGTTGGCTACTACCTCCTTTTAAGGGGCATGACTGATGGCAGACTATCGGGCGATAGCTTTTCTTGTTCCCCGGCGGGTTTTAATCAGCGCGGCGCCTGCGAGCAACACCAGCGCCGTGGCAGGTTCAGGAACGGCGGACGCGGCATTTACATTCTGCCCCAGCGCCATGCCGGACATCCCGAAACCAACACCCCAATTGGCACCTAGGATACCCAGGTCGGCAACATCAACAATTCCGTCATCGTTGAAATCACCTTGCGAAAAGGATGTGCCACTCAAATTGAAATTGGCGCCGACGATACCAAGGTCAGCCACATCCACGATCCCGTCAAAGTTTGCATCACCGGGAATAGGCCCAATCATACTTTGTAGAAGTTCCATGTTTGCAAAATCAAACGCTGCGATATCATCAGATGGCAACAAGCCTAATTCTGCAGCTGAGTAGAGACGGGCCACCGAATAACCTTTGCCAACATAATAGATGTCTGCAGCGCTTTTGTTGACAGCTGCCCCACCAATAAATTTTTCGTAGTCCGGGCCAAGTGAAAGGGATCCACGTTTAAGTGAAAAGAAGATAATGTCACTTTCTGAGTTGAAGTCGGTTGGTCTACCATCAAGATCGACCACCACCAGACCGTCAATATCATCGAGGTCGGTAAGACCCAACTCCGCTTTATCCGCATATTTTGAGATTGGGCTGCTACTTGAATATTTATCTTGCGCTTTGCCCACGAAGATATCGCTACCGAAATAATGTGGGTCCACGGGTTCTGACGCCACCAGTTCATCATGATCACCCAACTCGGCAAGCATGGTCATTTCTATATTCGCATTTGGTGTAATTGAAATATTGCCTGAATATTCAACTTGTGGCTGGTTTACGAGGATGCCGCCATCCAAGATAGGACCGCCAACATCACCCGGGTCGACTACACCTACTGCAAGGTCGGGAATGTGATAGGGTGGCTGGGGTATTGATCCGCCAACGCCATTATCACTGATTACACTCCAGTAGAGGAGGGAACTATCCAGGCCGCTTTCCGGGCGTTTACCCAACCATAGGTCCTGCTTCCATTGTGCTCGCATATCCAATGCGTCAACAAAGGTGCTGCCCTCTT
>CAUZIY010000148.1:0-7593 GCA_963579995.1 Phycisphaerae bacterium | reverse complement strand
TTTTCTTCACCCCGATACCACACACCGGCACCCCGGTTTATTTTTACTGGACTGGTTCCGATGGTGGTTACGTGACCGCCGATATGTGATGCTTCTGCAGTTTCCATGAATATCTTTGAGGTAGCTAGACGTCCCCGAATCTTTGCGGTGCGCATTAATTTGGGGTCAAGTGATGCGTGAGATTCATGATCGGCATTTCCTGCTTCGTATTCTGCCAGCATTGCCGAAAAATCGTCATCGATTTCCACCTGGTCTTCCAATGTCTCCGTTGACTCATGAACCTTAAGTAGTGATACGTCATCCTGCCGTACCAGTCCCTGTACTTTCAACTTGGCCTGTGGCGAAAAATAAGCGATCGGCCAGCTTTGCCAGCGAACATGATGCCCCAGCGTTAGCCAGGGTTGAGGCCGTCCAACACCGTCATCAGGTGCCCGCAGGGCCTTGTCATATTCATCGCTGCAGCGAAGGGTAATCTCGCCGGAGTGCACTTCAATGGTTGTCTCCACGACTTGTCGTTCTTCAAGGTGGCGGCTTGCAAACAGGGCGCGTTGGCGGTGGTAGATGACGGGGCCGTGCCAGTCAACTGCATCACCAACTCCAATCCGCAATTGATAGGTTCCATTGGGAATGGCGCAACGCCATGTTGCCGGCCTGCGTACCGCCACAACGCCTGCTTCAAGGAGATTGCCATGATTACGCAAGTGCGTTGCATTACGCACATCACGATCCCACCCATATCCACGTTGTGGATCATAAACTGCCCCATCATCGAGCACGAAGCCTTCGGGGATGTTGCTTCCCGTGGGCCCAAAGCATATTTGGCGTATGGGCTCCAATGATTCGTTGTTATTCACTTCAATGAAAGTTATTGGTGTGTGGTCGTAGGCATCCCGTAATTGTTTGTGAGCGTCTTTGCGTGCTCGATCTACGGCGGCTTTGTTGTTTTTACGTGCGCTTTCAATTTGTCGCTCAAAGGCTTTAATCCGTTGGATGAGTCCCTGGTGCCCAGATATGATTTTGCCATCAGTGCCCGCGTTATTGCCTAGTTGCATAAGTAATTCATGCTCTTTTACCTCTAGCTCTGCTATTGTCATGTCGTCGGTATAAGTCTCTTGATGCAGCCAGGCGAGTCGGCTTATAGCCGCTTCATTGTCAGCCTTCTGTAATTGAAGACGGGCCGTCATAACCTCGTCATAGCTAATCTCACCCAGAGACAAAAGGTTTTCCTTTTCGCCGAGTTCACGCTGTCCCACGGCAACGCGCTGTGTATCCAGATCGTGTTGGGATGCAAGTAATGCAATCTGCTCAATATCGGTATGGTGAAGTCGGCTCAGCATGACTTGGATCACGGCAAGGTGGGACTCCAATGATCTCTTCATGTCGGTCAGAGATTGCATTTCATTGGTCAATTGGATTTCATCGAGTTCCTGTTGGGCGATTGCCTTACGAAGCGATAGCGTCTTGTCGACGAGCCGTTCTTGTTGCATGGTTGAGTCATAGATGATGAGCGGATCACCTTTCATAACGGATTGCCCGTCGGCGCATTTCCATTTTACGACCAGGGGCTCACAGATCGGGGTGATGCCATCGACATCTGATATGGGAATGTGCACCACGCCTGAAAAGGCGAACGATATGTTCCGTGATGGTTGCGGTGGCTGATCCGCTCCGTTGGCATAGGGGATCGCTATCCCTAGGATGCTGGCCATGATAATCCATGCAAAAATGGTCATTATTTTACTTCGATCCAAGCCATTACACCTGGTGTGGCTTTTGTCATCTGATCATCTTGAAGCGTAAGTCCAACCGTTGCCGTGAATACCATGGGTTGGCTTCCAACTGACCTGCGGGCGTGCAATTCTTCTTCTGCCAGTTCGCTTCGATGAAAATGGTGTGTGACCGCCATGATCATGCCATCAATGGGTTTGGGCCCGAGCACCGACAGGTGTACTGGAAGATGATCACCAACCTTGATTCGCCCATGATAACGGGCGGGTACTTCGACTCGAACTTCGCGTCGGTTGTCAATCGGCATATGAAATGGCCGGGTCGTATAGATGCGATGACCGGTTTCAAGGGGTCGGGTTTTACGGCGATTCCAGTGCCAATAGTCGCTGTTGTGGTAAACATGTCCGCTGATCGGTGCCAGGACGGTCTCCTGTTCAAGCCGATCGATTTTATAACGGGCTGATTTCATCATCACCCTATAGTCGTTAGCGGCACGAGCTAATTCAATCTGATACGCTTCACGGGCCAAACTGTATTGTGATCGCAGTACGGAGGCTTCATGTTCGGCATCAAACATTTCCGCATCATCGTCCCACACTTCAATCCAGTTCCTGTGGCGCGCCGCCGCCACCGCGGTGATCTCGGATCGGGCATGCACCAATTGGGCGATTTCACTTGCGAGTCTGGTATCTCGGCGTCTATGTTCTGAAACAGTTTGGCGCATGAAGATGTCATCAAGATCTGCTAACCGCTGTCCAGCAGCATTCACTTCGATTGAAGACAGCTGCTGCTCCACATCGCCGACCACCTCTTCCTCTTCATAAATGACGTAACGCGATATCTTTTGTTGAAACTGGACCCGTTCAAGGTGTAGTACCGCCTTGCGCCATTCAATATAGGCTTCAATAAGTTCAGCTTCTGCCTCAATCTGTGCGATGGCCAACTGGGCAGCGGCCTCCTGGCGTAGTTGTTCCGCTTCTTGGCGCAGGTCAACCGACGGGTCATTGTGGAGACGGATCAATTTGGCAACGACATCTCCCTTTTCGACGTAATAACCGTTATCCACCATCTGCGCAATTTCCACTCGCCAAGGGACGCGCAGGTCCACACGATTCGTAGCTATGACAAATCCGGACAGACGCACGGGATCTTTCCCGTCGATTTCAGCGGCCATTGCGAGAATTGTTTCACCTGCGGCAAGGCCTTCGGATACGACAAATTGATGGCCGACAAGATGCCCGGTGACGGGGCGTTTGCTGCCATCGGCCATGACAACCCATGGGGCATGTGGATTGCGGACAGTCCAGGAGGGTATTGCGACCGAACCACGGTATACAGGTACATGTAGCGTGCAATCCACTTGCATGCCCTCACTGAGTCCGGGAATTGGCTTGGTCAGCCGGACTGAGCAACGGTATGCTCGGCCACCGGGGATCTTGTACGGAACTGTTGAGATCGACCGAACCTGCCCCTCTAGGTTTTCGATCCCAAGCTGTGGAACATTGACGGACACACGTCCGGCGTCTGGGTCCTGTTCGGAGGCCAGGGTTACCATGTTTCGCCAACGGACGGGCAGATCAAAAGTAAAGCCCATATCCTTGTCCTGGAGGACAAACATGATGGATGTCTGGCGATAACGATCTCCGACATTGACTCCTGAAGCTTGATACTTCAAGACACCCGCTTGGCGAGCTCGAATCACGTTGTTGCCGACTACATTGATGTCATGATCGCGTGATGCATACAGCTTCCGAAGCGACTCACTTGAAAGTTGTTCAGTGACCTGTTGTGTTTTCCGCAGGGCCGTAATTGATTTGAAGATGCCTCCAATGTTGTTGTTGCCAAGATCGAGTGCAAGTGTATCACGATCGTACTCCAACAGTCGCCGCATGGTTGAACCGGTGATGTCCTTGAGATATTCAAGGCGTATCGCCGGTACGCGAGCTGCCTGCTGCGCCACTTCATAATCCTGCCACGCCTTTTCAACTTCCCTTGGGCTAATAGCAGCATCCAATTGCAGGTTCTCCAAGCGAACCAACCGTCGCTTTGCATCACCGATCATTTTCTTGGCCAGGTCCAATTCCCCTTTGGCGATGGCTATTTCATCCTGGTCTTTCTGTTGTGAAGCCGCTATTCGGGCGTCGATGATTTCCAGTTGTTGTTGTACATTGGATTGTTCTTTGCTGAGTTCATGGATCTGGTCGGCTGTCTGCATCTGTTCCAAAAGGAGTTCATGCTCCTGTTCCTGGATCGCCAACTCGTATGTTGTAAGCCGCAGTTTGGCCAAGCCAACATTAAGCGTCATCAGGTGGTCGCCTGGTTCCACGGTACTGCCTTCGGGAACCAATTCGTCAATGGGGATTTTGTAGACTGGGGTCTGATAGCCTTGGGGTTTGTGGTTGACCACAAGGCCGTTGAGGTGCAGTGGCATGTAGGGTTCGGTCAGGGGTGCGACCTCGTGTAGTACGACCGTGGCCCTGTGAGTGTTGCCCCAATCGTCGCAACTTGGAATTAAAGTGATTCCGGCCAGTAGCAGAGTGTGACCGATGAGGCGGACAGTAGTTTGGATCGACCTTGTTTCCATCAAAATTTTCTTTGAATGACGATCTCGTGGTTGCACAGCGGGGCCGACTATAATAGGTGTTATATTATGTTACGCAGTGGGCGGATTTGCACCTGCCCCTGCTGTTGTGTTATCCAGTCAATATCTAGTCGTTATGAGTATTTCTGGCCAAGTCCTAGGGTTAGTAGGTTAAAAGTAGAACGGATCAAAGATGAAGGTTATTGCGGATCTATGTGTCGTGCCCATGGGCGTCGGCGTATCTGTCTCGAAATATGTTGTTGAGTGCGAGCGTATTCTGGCTAAGGCAGGGTTAAAAACGCAGTTACACGCCTATGGGACCAATATTGAAGGGGACTGGGACAAAGTTATGCAGGCCATTAAGCGATGTCATGAGGTGTTACACGAAATGGGTGTGCCACGGATTAACACCTCGCTCAAGATGGGAACGAGGGTTGATCGCATGCAATCGATGGCACAGAAGGTGGACTCAGTGAAGCAGAAGATGGTGGACGTGCCCGACCATGCGAGTTGACACGAAATGTATTCAAACCAACGCCACCGCCTGCGGCGAGGAAAGCTCCGTGATTGCCCCAATTAACCTTCCTGGTTGATTGCCATAAGTCTTATTCCCACCTATTATTTTTTTGGCTTTACTTGACGGGTTGAGGTGAAAAATGATGGTGGGCGGGAACAGTCTGAATGCCTACGTGCTGGTTTTGAATAAACTGTGGATGGCTGTTCGTGTGACCAGTGCACGTCGGGCATTTTCATTGCTGGTACGCGACTTGGCCGAAGTGATCCATGTTGATGATGGAGCGTATAGTGGTCACAGTTTTTATTCTTGGTCTGAATTGAGCGAAGCTCGCGACGCATTTTGCATAAATGAGTATGAGTGGGTTCGGACCGTACGGCTTCAATTGGCGGTACCCAAGGTCATTCGGCTACTCGGTTATGATCGGTTGCCACAGCAGCAGGTGAAGCTGAGCCGTCGTAACATCTTTGCTCGTGACAGCAATCGATGTCAGTATTGTGCCAGGCACTTTCCCATATCAGAGCTGAGTTTGGATCACGTCATGCCGCGTAGTCAAGGTGGTGTGAGTTCTTGGGGTAATCTGGTTTGCTGCTGCGTCAGGTGCAATGCACGCAAAGGTGGACGCACACCAGCCCAAGCAGGACTGAAATTATGGCGAAAGCCCGTACGTCTCCGGCGTAACCCAATGATCAGCACGCGGCTTGGGTCAGGCAAATATGCCAGTTGGCGGGCCTTTCTTGATCACGCCTACTGGTCGGTTGAACTTGAATGATGGGTTATTGTGCCTGGAATGTTCTGTAAAGTTGCAGTCGCCTTTGCAGGTGTTCCATGATCTTGGGGTCTGGATCAGACTCGGCGTGCGTGATGGCTTTCTGGATTGTTTCTACCGCATCATTAAATTGTTTTAATCTCAGGTAGATGATGCTGAGGGTGTCGAGAAGATAAGGGTTTTTATAATCAGTCTGTTGGCATGCAGATTGTGAGAGAAAAAGTGCCCGCGGTAGGTCTCGCTTCGATTCGTCAGGGTGGCTTGATAAAATGAACGCCACCTTGCTGGAAGATGGCAGGGGGTTGGATGCTGTAGCCAGCGCGGCCTGGTAATGGTGTAGTGCCTCGTCATGCCTCTCGCGGGATAACAGGAACTCACCGAGGTTGTAATGAGCTGGCGCGTAGTTGGCTTCCAACTCGATTGCACTGCGATACCAGTTGGCCGCCTGCTCATGCTGGCCGAAATTGGCAAGTAGCAGTGCATGGTCATAACGCGCCTTTGCTGTTTCGGGGACCAGGTTTGCTGCCAGATCCTGATGATGGTGCTGGCGTTCTAAATCACCTTGTCGGCGATAGATGTCGGAGAGTTCCATGTGCACCTTTGGTCTTGTGGGTGCGATCCGTATGAGTTTCAAAAAGGCCTTTTTAGCTGACTTGAGTTCATGATTAATTTTATGGATGATCCCGATGCCGAACAGTGCCTCGGGATCATTTGGATTGATCTTTAATAGGCGTTGGAACAGTGCTGTTGCTTCATCTAATCGCCCCTCCTTGATGTGAGAAAAGCCCTGTGCGCGTACAGGGGACAGCAGGGCAACAAGGTCTTCATTCAGTGGATCTAGTTGTGCCACCTTGCCTAATTCGGCGATATACTCAGCATGGCGGCCTTTATTCAGATATTCCGTGGCACGGTAAAAACTTGTTGTTGCCGCAAAACGCTTTTCTGTAAGCGATTTGATCTGGTTGATGGTAGGTAGATCCGAATGTTGCGTACGGGCCGAGGTAGCTGGTGTTTCCACCAGGTAAGAAAGGTCCAGATGCCGGTGCTGTCTGATTTGATTGAGTAGTGCTCTTTCACCGGCACGACTGGCACGCGGGGCGGAAAACTCCAGCAAGGCATTGTCATCAGTGTGCAATGGTGCGTTGCCGGAAAATTGTCGGGCCATTGTTGGCCCCATCACATTTTTGACCAGCAGGTCAGGTAAACTTGTGATGCCTGCCCGTTTAAGATCACGGGCGATGTGTTCGTCGTTCATACGTTTCGTCAAGGCTCTGTAATCCAACTGCGGTGGGTGCTCATCCTTGAACCCCACAATCAGGTGATCACTACGGAGAGTGTTCCAGAATGTGACATGTGGGAATACGGATTGGAAGGTACGTATAACACTCCTGTAGGCCGGAGCATCAATGCTGTAAATGGCTAACCAAATGCCAACGACCCCATTGTCATTAAGGCGATCATGGCAAGTCTGGAAAAATTCCCTGGTGAAAAGAGATGCAATTCCCGCGATCCAGGGATTGGATGGTTCGGAGATGATGACGTCATACTGTTTGTCCGTGAGGGCCAGGTGGTTGCGGCCATCTGCAACCACTAATCTGGTTCGTTCATCCGCAAGTATGTTGTGGTTGTGTTCATCAAAGAAGTGGCTGGCCTCAACAACCGCTTGAGATATTTCCACGCAGTCGAGGGTTTGGAGTGGGTGCTGGCCGGCTGATCCGAGCGTGATGCCACTGGCCAGGCCGATCACCAGCGCGCTACGTGGCTCCGGGTGTAGCAGCAGTGGGATTTGAGCGATAAGAATTTGATTGGTGAGATCGAATTGCGCCGATGCATCAGGTTTCCCATTGACCAATAGAACCGTGTCTTTACTATCGTGATATTTCTTCACCGTGACCGTGGTATTGATGCCCTCCTTGTGATAAAGCACCTCGTCAACGGTCAGCATCTCCTCCAGCTTTGCGCGGGACTGTGCTTCTTCAGGAGATAGTCGGCGGGCACTGA
>CAUZIY010000147.1:0-7650 GCA_963579995.1 Phycisphaerae bacterium | reverse complement strand
TGGTCTTTTCGCCACCAGAAAGCAAGCGGATTGACCGCAGTTCCTTGCCCGGGGGGCGGGCCACGATCTCAATCCCGCTTTCCAAAACATCGATACGCCCCTCCTCGTCAGGCTGGAGAACAATATCGGCACGACCACCACCAAACAACTTGCGGAACAGGCCGTGTTGGCCCGAAAAGTTCTCTCGGATCTTTTCGAATGTCAACTCAAATCGCTTGCGAGAATCCTCATTGATTTGACGAATGAGTTGCTGCAGGCTTGCCTTGGCCTTGTCAATATCACCCAGTTGCTGTGACAATTCCTCCTGGCGTTGCTCCAAATCCTCCTGTTCATCAATCGCCTCAAGATTCACATTGCCAATGCGGTGGATCTTGCCGCGAAGTGTGTCGATCTGTTGCTCGACTTCCTGCCAATCAGTTTGACTAATGTTATCAATCGGACTGTCATCGGCCCGGCAAGCTTCTTGATAGGCCACCGACAGATCAACTTCCAATTGTTCCTGACTGCGTTGCTGAATTGCCTCAACCTTCACTTCCAACTCCCGACGGTCGACCTGCAACGCCTGCATGGCGCGTTCATCTGCTTCGACCTTCTGGCGATGCTCAATCATCGCCTGCCGCAGATCCCCGATGCACTCATCAGATTTACCCAGCCGATGCCCAATGAGATCGGCCCGAGTTTTAAGTTCTCGAATCCGCAACTCACTTTGCTTGACCTGCTCTTCAGCATCGGCGGAAACCTGCTTGTATTCCTTAATCCGCTGATGGTGCTGACCAAGCTGATCTTTCAGAAGTTTGTGTTGCCGCTCAATATCACCATGAGCAATCTCCAACTGCCGTAACTGATGACGGGCGTTGCTTATCTGTTCAGTAAGTTTCCCTGCTTCAACACGAATCGCAGTGATGCCCTCTTGAGCTTCCTCGATATGTGTAGCCAATTGCCCTGACTTGTCCTGGAGCGTCTGAACGGCCTGCTGTCGAACACCAGAGTCCTCTTCAAGCTGACGGGCCTGATCTTCATGGCCGCGGCGTTTTTTAGTAGCGTCACGAAGTTGTCGGTATACCTGTTCGGCCTCAGCAGTTAATACCGGCTGCTCGCGTTCCAATCCACTGATTTGAGCATTCAAAGTCTCGAGCCGGCTGGTCAATTCGATACGCACCGCATTGGCATCGTAGATCGACTGGCGCAGTTCTTGATCAAGTGTTTCAATATGGGTGGCGCGATCATTTAATTTGGCCAACGCCTGCTGCCATTGGGTGATCTGATGATCTAGTTCATGAATCTGGCTGTTCAATTTAACGAGTTCACTACGACGACTGATTAATCCACCTGTCCAATCACTCTCTGTCGCCGGCCCTGCAACCACACGACCATCTGCCTCAAGCAACTCACTTGACCGGGTCACAAACCTGATATTCCCGACACCACGGCGACAGGTCTCACGCGCAATATCCAGACTTTCGACAACATAGGTTGAGCCAAGTAAACGCTCAGCAATCGGTGCAATCCGGTCAGGGTAGCGTACGAACTCCAGAACACTACAAAGCCCTTCCAGTACAGTACCGTCATGATTCACCGGATGAATATCATTGGGGTCCATGGCGTCTTGGGTGATCGGCACGAATGTGACGCGGCCGGCAAGCGATGCCAGGGCCTTGATACCCTGGTGATCACGAAGCCGATCCAACGAATCGACGACCAACCCCTGTTGGTATTCACCGAGCGCCGCCTCTACGATCTGTGCATGCTCTACCTCGACCTCAAACATTTCCGCTAGAAGACCATGCACGAAGCAGAAGGTGCCCCCACCATCATCCGCCTCGGACCGTCGAGCTAATACTGCCTTAACTGGGTCGGCTACACCCTGCTGTTTATCCTGCATCTCCTGAAGCACTGCACGTCGTGACTCAAGGCCGCTACGCTTTTCCTTTGCTGTCGCCAACTGCTGGGTCAACTGCTGTTGAGAACCTCCGAGCATCGACGCTTGCTGCTTCAACTGTTCGAGTTGGTGATCCTCCGCCTCGATGAGTTGCCCGACTTCATTAAGTTTTCCACCGGCCTCATCTCGGGCGGCAAGCATCTGCTCAAGCTCATGGGAAATATAGCTACTACGTTGATCAAGCTTGCGCCGCGTTGAAAGCAGGTTCTCCTGGAAACTACCGATCAAATGGATTTCATTGTTCAATTGAGCTGTCCGGCGCATCAGCCCCATAATACCAGCCTTTTCGTCCTCAATAGCACTTCGCTTTTCATTCAACTCATGCATCAGCATGCGACAATCGCCTTGAGCCAGGGCCAATCGTTTCTCAGCATCCGCCTGAGCCAAGAGCAAGTTCTCTACGAGTGATCGCTTCTCCGTTTTCTCCGAGTCAATGGCTGCGGTGCGTTGCGATAACTCTTCAAGGCGGGAGGAGTCTTGGTCTATCTGGTCCTGTGACTGGCGGGTATTGGTAATGGCAAATTGACGTCGTTGCTCAGATTTTTCAGCGGCGGATTGATTTCCCAGCCGCTCATGTTCAATCTGTTTTTGCTGGTTGAGTAATGCCTGACGTTCAATTTCAGCGTCATTGATCCGTTTTTCCTGATCCGCCAGACTCCGCAATGCAGCACCACGATCAGCTTCAGCCTGCTCAAGACTGGCGGTGACATCCGCTAGACTCGTGTGTAGTTTGTGGTACTCGGCTAAAAGGAAACTCAACTGCAAGCAACGTAGCTGTTCCTTGTAATCCTTGTAATTACGTGCTCGAGCTGCTTGGATCTTGACGCTCCGCAAGCGGCGCTGAGTTTGGTCAAGTTGCTGGCGCGACAGAACTAGATTCTGTTCAGTACGTTCAAGCTTTCGCACTGCCTCTTTTTTGCGGGCTTTAAAACGGGAAATACCGGCGGCCTCTTCAAAGATCTCGCGTCGCTGAACCGGGTTGGCCTGAAGAAGAATATCAACCTTGCCCTGCTCGATAATTGAATAGGCATCCGTCCCGACGCCGGTATCCATAAACAGTTCACGAATATCCCGAAGGCGTGCCTGTTGCTTATTAATCAAATACTCGCTGGAGCCGTCCCGATATAGCTGACGTGTAACACTAACCGAATCGAAGTCGAGCGGCAGTTTGCGCTTACCATTGACTGGCGGATTGTCAAAAGTAAGCGTTACCGACGCCATACCCGACGGCTTGCGAGCCACAGAGCCGTTGAAGATCATATCCATCATCGCGCCACCGCGCAGGCTTTTGGCGCTTAGCTCACCAAGCACCCATTTGAGTCCGTCTACGATATTGGATTTCCCGCAACCGTTGGGCCCCACGATGCCGATCATCGGCGCACTAAAATCGATCTCCGTTTTATCCGCAAAAGACTTAAATCCGGCGAGCGTGAGCTTTGACAGACGCATAAGACGTTTGACCTCCTTGTCGTTATCGGCCCATCCTAGGCACGTCAGATAATATATGCCATTCGTTAAGATTGTAAGAATGGGTTTTGTTCATTTTCTCCCATGCCCGGCTTCTGTTTCTGTAAAGGATGGATGATCTGGCCGGCTTTCCACTATTACTACAAGTCTAACCACGATCCGGACGGGCTTGGATACCACCCGTCAAAGCATCCCTGCCATCCGAACCGATCAAATCGCCCGTCGGACTTCCAGCCCCATCGGGGGCTACCGGGGCATCTGGGCCGGACAGCGGTTCATTGCTGATTTCCGGACGCGTCTGTCCCGGCCGCTGCTGCTGACGGACACGATCAAACTTCCGGGCCCAACTGTTTTGTTGAATCTCGATTGGCGCCTGAATATCGCCTCTGCTTGATAATGTATAAAGCGCATTGGCAACCTGGCTGAACTGCAGATCCAATCCCTTCATTGGATGCTCGAGCGACGGTCGGTGTGCCATGAGATAGATCAAGTTGGCTGCCGTGGGTGCGATCTCAGCCTGAATCCCCTTGATTTGACCCGGCTCCTGATAATACACCGTCATCGCATTGGTCTTATCGCGACGCAACATTAATTGATTATCCCACAGCGCAATCACCTCGTTTGGGGCGAACCCCAACATCGGATCAAATATCACCACACGTGGCACCGGAGAATGAGTGATATAGATCAGGGGGCTGCGCGACGGTACCAGGTCCAGAATAAACTTAAACTCACCACTGCGACGAAAGGCTGTCCGCTGAATCAACTGATCTCCGATGGCCACAAGGGATTCATAAGCCGCCAATCGGACATGGAGTTGGTCGTCATCCAGCAACCCATGCAGCGACGATGCAGCACGAATATTATTTTTCGTCAACCCCAACAGTTGCGCTACGCTCTGCCTGATCTCAGGATCGGGGTGTACCGTCATTTTTGCCAATTGCGTGGCAGCATGTGGATCATCAAGTAAAGCGCCGGCCTTCAGAGCTGCCAGGCATACATGGATTGTAGAATGCTTGTAATGGCCTCGCAGCACGGGCCATGCCACTCGGCCCATGGCCGCCCATGCCAGCGCAACATCTTCTGCATATTGCGGGTTGCCCCTGAGAGCCTCAGCCAGTTCAGTCGCTTTCTGGATTTCAATATTTGGGCCACGATCCAGGTACAAATGCGAGACAAGACCAAGAAACAAATCCAGATCAGACAAGAAACGGTGCGGAATGTTAATCTCAATCAACTGATCAGAGACCGCAACAGCCGTGTTGAAAATTTCAGTTGATCTTTCGTGGCCGAAGCGCTCATTGATCCGATCAGCAATGACCCGTGCACGACCAAAACTTGGTTGACGCAGCTGCAACTTGATGCTCTGGTCCTGGGTAACCACGCCACCACCGATAACCACTGCTTGGCGATGCACAGGCTGATCTTCTTGCTCGTGTGCCACCGCAAAAGGATTGATGTAAATCGAACCTGATGCATTGGCCAATTGCTTTGTATAGAGTTTTGGGGTGGTACCATAGATGCTCAGTGGCGTCGACCAAAGTTTCCCTCGCGCCAGACTGACCACATCGGTCTGAGGCAGCGAGCTGACCAACAGGTCAAAACGGGTCCCCTTCGGTGCCCCCGGTGGAATCAATCCCTCGACTGCAACCACGGCAGTATCTCGACTTTCCAGCAATTGCCGTGGTGTCAGATGCGGCTTGCCTTGCCGTGCGGACAATGGTGAAAGCTTGCGTGCCTGGTTGAGAATTTCCGGCCTGATGCTGAGGTCGACTTGGCTTGAGCCAGTTCCATCCAAGCCAACGACCAGCCCATATCCACTGACCAAGAGGTATTCACTACTTGGTTTGGTCAACTGGGTCAGGGCACCAACTGAATGACGCAGGAAATCGGGCCCGGTAAAAGACCTCGCAGGTTGGTACAAACGAGGTGCAGGACGGTGCGTCTTCGTGCAACCGCTCACTGTAACCGCCACCAATATCACCAGAAGCACAACAACGTTGGCACCGCAAAACCTTCTAGCCACGCAAATATTTGACCCACATATATTTATAGACATTTATAAGACCGCACAAACAAGGAATATTCACATTCTAAAACCGATTATATTCTCTGCCCAGAAATCCTGAGCGTCAAGTAGTCTGACCTTCGGCAGGTCAATGCTACAAGTGAGTCCCCAAAGAATGCCGAGCCCGGAAAACAGAAGTTACCCGAGTTGACCCTGGTCCCATTCTCACCGGAAGCATTATCTTTGTTGCTGATCTTATTCGGAAATTACCCATGCCAATGCAGATACACTTGGTATCTGTCGTTTCATACCCCGGTGCCACAATCATCCGTCACGGTGCCAAGCCACAAAATGAGCTAACCACATTGCCAGAAACACTTAGTGGCACAAATGTATTGATTGTGGACGATATTCTTGATTCGGGGCAGACACTGCAACTGGTCAAACAACAATTGATTCGCCGGGCACCTGCATCCATTCGAACCTGTGTCTTATTACGTAAACAACACTTACAAGCGTTAAAGCATGAAGTTGATTACGTCTGCTTCGAGATTCCAGATCGCTTCGTTGTTGGCTATGGTTTAGATTACAACGGTTACGACCGAAATCTACCGGACATCGTAACGCTTCGCTCTGATGCCATACAGGATACTGTTGATAGACAACACCTCCATTGATGATCAACCAACCATGGTAACGATAGACAGCAACCCACAACGAACGCCGCAAACACATCTGGCCGAGGCGGATCAGATCACAGGGCCGGGAGAAAATCTAGCGGACCTGCGTACCGCGGCGCTTTTACCCCAGCAGCTACTACAGTCAGGCGAAGTCATTATCCTGCTCATTAAGCCCAGTGCCTGGTATATCCTGCTTGAATCATGGCGTTTCTTGGCCGGAGTAGTGTTAGCTCTGATTATTGCGGTCCTACTGATCGGCAAAGGTTACGACCTTTGGGCCAGCAAGACAGATTTGATTTTCCTGGCGGTCGGAATTGGAGCAATCCGCCTTGCCTGGCAACTTCTTGAGTGGCTCAGTCGGATCTATGTCCTGACAGACCGCCGTGTTTTGCGTATTAAAGGCGTATTACGTATTTCAGTATTTGAGACACAACTTGCCAGCGTTCAACATACCGTCACCCTTTTTTCAATCCGGGAACGGCTGTTTGGACTTGGAACGATTGGGTTCGCAACCGCGGGAACTGCGGCAATTGAAGCGGTATGGGACATGGTGGCAAGGCCGCTTGAAGTTCATCAAGTGGTGGTGGAAACACTAAATCGATACCGGTGATGCAACCCATCAATCACACTGGCGGCAAAAGCACGAACACCAAATAATTGCTCTTACCTGCTTCGCCATCGTGCGGACTCGGCGTGTGCATCCAACCCCTCAGCCTCGGCCATCCGCGCTATATTGTCAATCACTGATGGATTCATTCCATCGTGATAGCTAACTGTACCAGTGCGTTTTAGAAAAGTATAAACACTGATACCGCTGGTGAACCGGGCGCTACGACCGGTTGGAAGGCAATGGCTGGGACCAGCATAATAATCACCAGATGCCACGGGGCTGCGGTCGCCCAAAAAGATCGTACCAGCGTGCCGAAGTTTCATTGCCAGAGCATTGGGGTCTGCTACCGCCAGGACCACATGTTCGCATGCAATCTGATCAGCAACCCGGATCGCCTGGTCACAACCGGCAACAAGAACAGCACAAGACTCATTGCCCAGTGCCGACTCAATGGCTGACCTCCGCTTGCGATCAGTAATTTGGCGTGACATCTGACCGATGACCTGTTCAATCACCTGCCGTGACCATGCAACCAAGAAACATTTACCTGGATCATGCTCAGCCTGGGCCAAAAGATCCGCTGCAATAAAACGTGAATCAGCCTTTTCGTCGGCAATAACCACGATCTCGCTGGGACCATAGAATCCCCCATCTGTTCCCACCTGACCACCAAGCTGCTGTTTGGCCAACTGGCTGTAAATGTTTCCCGGCCCAGCAATCATCTCAACGCGTTCAACACGTTGTGTGCCAAGCGCCAAAGCTGCAACCGCTTGCGCACCACCAATGCGATAGACTTTCTTAATTCCCAGCAACGCACAGGTCGCCAAGACAATGGGGGAGATATCGCCTGGTGTTTGACCACTGGTTCGGTTCGGCGGCGGACTCACCACACTGACATTTGCCACACCCGCTGCCATTGCCGGTACACCCAGCATGATAACGGTCG
>CAUZIY010000146.1:0-7660 GCA_963579995.1 Phycisphaerae bacterium | reverse complement strand
TGTCTGTGTGCCAACCCCCCTGGACACACACCTTCAACCTGATCTAAGTTTCATGCAACAGGCCGCCAAAGACATCGCAAGAACCCTGCGGGCTAACCAGCTGATTGTCCTCGAATCTACCACCTATCCGGGCTCTACCCGCCAAATCATGCTACCACCGCTTGAAGCTCGATCCTTGATCTGCGGCAAGGACTTTTACCTTGCCTATTCTCCGGAGCGTGAAGACCCGGGCCGAAAAGATTGCAGCACGAGACAGATTCCCAAATTGGTGGGCGGTATTGATCCTGAAAGCGGCCGGCTTGCGGCCCAGCTTTATCGCTGTGCAATTGACCAGGTCATCGAAACATCAAGTGCTGAAGTTGCAGAGAGTGCCAAGCTATTGGAAAACATCTACCGCGCCGTCAACATTGCAATGGTCAACGAGATGAAAGTTGTTTTGACCCGGCTCGGTATCGACACGTACGAGGTGGTAGATGCCGCAGCAACTAAGCCCTTTGGATTCAGCCCATTCTATCCCGGGCCAGGGCTAGGTGGACACTGCATCCCGATCGACCCCTATTACCTTACGTGGAAAGCAAGGGAAGTCGGAATGCCCACACGGTTCATCGAACTGGCCGGGGAAGTAAATCGTTCCATGCCGCAATACGTGGTTGACCGTGCCGTCCTTGCACTCAACCAACGCGGCAAACCAATCTGCGGCGCGGAGGTGCTTGTCCTGGGACTGGCATACAAACCAGACGTCGATGATATCCGTGAAAGCCCCAGTTTTGAGCTCATCAAAAAACTGTCGGCCCTGGATGCCAACGTTTCGTATCACGACCCGCACGTACCGGCCACCCATCGCATGCGCCACTACAACCTGCAGATGACCAGTATTGAACTTTCGCCTGCTGCGCTAAATAAATTTGACTGCGTAGTAATTGCCACCCATCATTCAGCCTACGACTGGCAGATGATTACAGATAACTCTCAACTCATTATCGATACGCGGGGTGTCATGCGTGATGTGACTGGCACCCATGACCATATCGTGATGGCCTGAGACACGCCCGTCCGCACAACTGACGAGCAATATTGCCCGGCACCAATGCGGATGACATCAACAAATCAAAAACCCCGCGTCTATTGATGCAAAGTGGATACCTGTTTGGCCATCTGCTTATTGACACCCCGGGCACTGAAACCCTAGGTGTTATCATTGCGGTATTGCCGATCCGCGATCGGTTTTGCCGGACTGCCCACGCAGATTTTCCAGGCGGGCAAATCCTTGAATATGCTTGATCGAGCACCGATCAACGTGCCAGGACCCACCTGGACGTTGGGACCGACATAAACATCGGTCGCAATCCATACATCGTCCCCAATGACGATAGGCAATCGCAACAAAGGCAGATCGGGACGCGTGTGATCATGGGTGCCCGCACACAAATGAGCATATTGACTGACCGTAACCCGGTCTCCCAGCCTGATCTGGCCGAGGGAATAGACAATGCAGTGATCTCCAAGACAACTGTTATCTCCCATCGCTAAGTGCCATGGAACCTCAACATGCACCGTTCGCCGAATGGTACACTGGCGCCCAATTTGAGCGCCGAATAGTCGCAGTAACCAAACCCGCCACGCGTACATGTTGGTAAATGAGCATCGGAATACCGTGACTTCAACGACTGACCATAACAACCGCCAGACCTTCTGGCGCAAGGTCCATGGGCTTTGGTGACGTGCTGCAGGATCGATCAGCTTTTCTGACGATTGCGTTTTACTTGGTGCAGATTCCATACCTGTTTCACAGCCGTAACAAGTCGCGTGGGGTTCCGGGCAGGATCCCTATTGCGTCCGTTGAATTGACTGGCCGGGGATCCCCAGGCTTAATCGGACGCCATGAACCCACCGCCCCCTACATCGGCAAAGAATTGGGCCCAGCAAGAGTCATACACGTGAAAAACACCCACCGGCCCTAACGGCCCGAGATCATTATCGGCCTGAAGTAGTCCCGTTTTACGTTTGCCATCATGGTTTAAAAATCCAGGCGGCGTGACTTAACCTTAACCACCGTCACTCGTGAAGTTGGCCCAGGCCCTGTAAAAGTCATAACCCCAACCCGAATTGCACCCAACCGACAAACGAAACTGCCCGCCACCGAGGACCGGGTACACACTTGTAAAACGGGAGGCAAGCCTGACATCCCGATCCTAACAGCGGTTGCAGTGGCCAATGCGTGATGCATGGGACAAAGCCACCTTCATGGATCAAGGTGTATCCCTGGCAGGGTACATGGTTATCCCTCGCCAAAACCATGCCCGCCCAGACACCGAAACGAAAATCCCATGGGGATATGGGGGAGGGGACGACAGGGCGCATATAATAATTGAAGGCAAATCGTATTTCATGATGCGTTACAGGATTCAATCAATCCAAGGCGTATTAAGGTGGGAATGGGTGAAATAACTCAATGTTCGACGGCGTTGTAGTAGTGGAACGGGATTTACGATAGATGGGTGGCAACGCAAGTTTTGACCAACCTTTGCACCGTGGACGGTAATAGAAAGATCTCATAAGTTGATATCTGCCGGTAAACAGAAATCGCGATCGATCTTTGGGCGGTTAGTCGATCTAACTGCGTCCGGCTTTTGCCTACCGGCCGCAGTTCGAGCCCACCCATCCATCGAGACCCTGGAGCCGCGGCTTCTGCTGTCCGCCGCGACACCCCTGAAGCCAATCGAACCACTTGGTTCCATGATTTACACGCAAACCTTCGAGGGTGCGATTACAGAACAGGACCGTGTCCAGGTTTCGGCGTTACACGTGGATCCTGGCCAGACAGCAACCGTCCTCTTTGAACCCAACAGCGCAAACCTGCAGGTCCAGGTCGAGTTGCGGGCATCGGATGGCACGATCCTTGGGAATGTAGCTGCCCACGCACCAAGCCAACAACTGCTACTGCAGACATTGCCAATTACTGAGGCGGGAACCTACGAGATCGTGGTTGCCACCATGGCCGGAACTGGGACCTATAAATTAGAACTAACCCTTAATGCAGCCGTTGAAAGTGAGGATATTACACCTTCTGATAATGGCTCAATTGTCGACGCGCAGAACATTACGTCCAGCTTTATCACGCTTGATACCAATGCGCAACGTGCTGCTGTACGTGGCACCATTACTGGTAGTGATACCGACGTTTATCGATTTTCCCTTACATCGGGTGACTCCACAAGTGTGATTTTACACGGTGCGGGGTTGGACATTTCACTCCACGATCACATGGGTACGGTTTTGGCCAATGGCTTAACCAGTGATGCAAACACCACCGTCATTACCAACCTTACCCTGCCCGATACCGGCGACTACTACGTACAGGTAAATGGTGACACCATCGATCAGGTCCGGAACTACACCGCAGTAATCACCTCAAATGCCGCACTGCAGTTGCCTGCAGCGGATCCACAACCACTGCCAGCCAGTGGCGTGCTACTTGGACACCTTGACGGTGTGTTTAATCAAACAACCACCATGGAAACCCATGCCGTAACCACTCTGGATGGGATCGAGGACAATGATTTTGGTTCGGCCACTGCTATCTATGACAATATTCTCGTGATTGGTGCGTCCCGCCAAGAGCTAAACGATTCCCAAACCGGGGCTGTTTACGTCTATGAACGCCTGCCAGGAACTGATGGAACCTGGAGCCAAACAGCCACTCTCACCGCCAGCGATGGATTAAGCGGTGACCGATTCGGTGACTCGGTGGCCATATGGGATCAAACCATCATTATCGGTTCCAAATCCAGCAATAACTCGCGTGATGTGTTTTCCGGGTCAACGTATATTTTCAACCGCAATACAACCGACGACTGGATCCAAACGTCAAAACTGACAGCTGACGACGGCGCCGATGGCGACAAGTTTGGTGCTGCCGTCGCTATTCACGGTGACATCGTGGTGATTGGTGCCAGCAGAGACTCCACTGAATCAACCCAGGACACTGGATCAGCCTATATTTTCGAGCGCACCAGTTCGGATGGTCAAACCACCTGGACCCAAACCGCAAAGCTTACGGCCAACGACGGAACCAGTGGTGATCGGTTCGGTATTGCAGTTACAGTGTGGGGAGACACCGCCATCATCGGTGCACGAGCCGATGAAACCGAATTTGGTGGACCACGATCCGGATCCGCATATGTGTTTGAACGTGATGTCGCCGGGCAATGGATCGAATCATCAAACCTTACCCCAGCGCAGGCGATGCGGGGTGATTTTTTTGGTACATCAATTTCCATCTGGGAAGACACCATCCTGATTGGGGCGGTCAACGGACAGGAACGCTATGGTGACCTGGCAGACACCGGTGCTGCTCATATTTTTGAACGCAATGGTGATGGTAACTGGATTGAAACGGAAAAATTATTGGCTTCGGATGCCAACGAGTACGCTCACCTGGGCATCTCCGTCGATCTTTGGGGTGATCGAGCTGTTATTGGCGCCGATGGCGACCCGAACAACGGTGCTGATACTGGTGCCGCTTATATTTTCGAACGTGATGAAACCGGAAACTGGGTAGAAAGAACCAAGCTCATCGCTTCCAACGGTCAGCCTGGCAGCCGGTTGGGATATGCCACTGCAATTAACAACGACACCGTGATCATGGGTGGCCTTTATGATGACGTTGCCTCGCTTCGTGGTGTTACATACCTATTTACACCGATCTTTACTGATCATTTCAACATGGATATTACCGGGGGATCCGAGTTGACGCTCACCCTCAACGCGCCCTTTGGGGGTCCCGGGGCACCGGGAACAACCGAGTCGATGACAATGCAGGTGCTTGACTCATCCGGTTCACTAATGGCGTCAGATGATGATGGAGATGGTGTAATTACGGGTGTGAATGTTTTCGATCCCGACACCGTACAGGTCCTTATCACGGGTAAAGTTACCGAAGGCGATTACGTTCTTCGAGTTGATCGAAGCCAGGTATCATCAATATCCAACCTGATCATCGGTGACGATCAGGCTGCAAGGAGCATCAAGTATTTCGAAGACGATGGGACGGTGGGGATAGTGACCTATACAGGGGGTACCGCAACAGTCAGTTTGTCCGGAACCGGACTCCAGGACATCGTTGAATTTGAACGAAACACCCTGGTGGTTCCCGACACGGTATCCGGGGTTGAAATCCTTCAGATTAACATCAATGTCGATCCCGAGGCACATATAAACAAGCGGAAACTGATACTAAAAGCCAAGGGGGGCGACGACGGCCAGATCCGGGTCGGCTCAGTCATCATCGATGGCGACATGGGTAGAATTGATGCCAAGGGTTCAAATTTCATTGCCGCGGACATCACAATAAATGGTTTTCTTGGGCAGATACGGAGCAATGACCTTGATCAGGTTTCGCTCATGATTGGCGATCATGGACCAGGTAAGCCCACTAAGTTGAAATTTGCCGATGCAACCAACCTTGTCGTGGACTCTGCGGCTCCAATTGACCTGGCCGGCAACAATTTCGTCAATGATGACCCGGCAACTGATGGTGTTACTGCACTGTATGTGAAAAATATTCGAATCAAACAACAAGCAGCCTTTGCCATTGACACTACGGGATCTGACCACAGGGAATATTCTGTCGGCAGAATTAAAACCGGGGACCTTACCGGGGGTGTTTGGACCGGAATCAATAATTTCGGCACACTCAGTGCACAGTCCATTGACAATCTGCACGCTGATTTTTCCGGGTGGTACAAATCTATTCAATCCAGGCAGGACATTGCAAACACTGTCATTTCCGGCATCGCGACATTCAAGATTGATGCCAAGGGTGACATAAGAAACTCAGACTTTGCCTTCGAAGATGTCCTGAAGCATCTAAAGTCCAGGGGGACGATCACAGATGTAAATGTGACTGCGGGAACCGGCATCAAGATCGAAGCCAAAAATGACATGGTCAACATGCATCTCAATCTACTGGCCGCCTTTGATCCAAGTAATCCCAAGGCTGTCGCCCTTAAAAGGCTTAAAGCCGGCGGCCATATGCAGGCCGTTGTTGTTGAATCAGCTAACAGCATCCAAGGAATTGAAGCCCGGACATTCTCCGATTCGACATTTCATATTGCAGTGGACAATGACGTGGCGACTAATTTGCTAATGTACACACAAAATAATTTCATTGACACGGCAATCAACAACGCCACGAATACCATGGCATTTGTCGGCAGCTTCAAGGTTAAAGGTGACCGGGAGCTAACCACCTGGATGAACAATGTCCAACTGGCGGCTCCCCGAATTGACCGGGCCATCTTCGGGCGGGCAGGGGCTAACGAGGGCAATCAATATGGTGCAAGCTACCTTCTATTCAAATCACTGAAATACAATGCCCTTATTCGCACCAACAACTTGTCGCTCAAAAATGACGACCTGGTCACTCCGCTCGGTATCCCCCAGGCTCTAGAGGCGGATGCAGACCTGGTATTCCTAAGGATTTAAGTTCACCTTCCCCAACCAAACCAAGTCTTGCCGCAAGCAAGCCGAACCGTTGAGGAATATGGTATCCGTCACACCAGGAAATCGGTGCGATGAGTGCTACCGAAGTGCCTTGCCACTTTCAGCACCATGCTCGGTAAGGAGGGCGGCAACCGCTTCATTGCCGAACTTGATGGCCCAATCCAATGGAAAGGAGCCATTTTTGGCCATGGCATTAACGTTGGCGCCATGACTGATCAGGACGTTCACGATATCCGTGTGCCCCTGGCGGGCGGCACAATGCAAGGGCGTTTTCCCAAACTTATCCCGACTATCCACTTGCGCATCCTGCTCGACCAGAAAAGAGACGACATTTTGGGCGGTACCCAGTGCCGCGGCGTGCAATATGGATCCGCCGGTTACCGTTTCTCCATTGATGTTAACACCATCCTTAAGATGGCGTTTAATGGCTGGGAGGTCGCCTTGCGTGGTTGCTGCCAAGAGATCCGCTATCGATTTTTCTGCAGTAGTAGTCATTAGTGCATCATAACAAATCATTCAGTACTTCGCTCAGACCGGCCTGCTCACCTTTGCGTCTGACCGATGCATTGATACCATATTGTCGGTAAGACTGAGAAGGATGCTCGTCGACAGAAAGTCGGCACCCCTATTCCGTTCGATGCTCCTACCTTCCCGGCCAGAAAGTTGGCCTCTTTCGAGCTGACCCCGAAAGTTTAACCGGGTCGCACTTGCCTTGAATAGGAGACCGACGATGGGCAAAAAACTATATGTGGGCAACCTCGCCTTCAGTGTGACGGATGCCGAATTGGAACAGTTACTTGGTGAACATGGTGAAGTTGAAAGTGCCAACGTGGTGACTGATCGTGAAACAGGTCGCAGCCGCGGATTCGGATTCGTGGAAATGGCCTCGGATGATGAAGCCAACGCAGCAATCGAGGCGCTCAACGGCAATGACTACGAAGGCCGATCGCTGACCGTCAATGAGGCCCGGCCACGTGCGCCCCGTGGTGGTGGTGGCGGCGGTGGCGGTGGCGGTGGCGGTGGCGGTCGCGGCGGCGGCGGCGGCGGTGGTTACGGTCGCGGCGGCGGCGGCGGCGGTGGCAATCGGTATTAAAAAAAAGACTAAAAGGTGGGAAGGCAAAAGAGGTTACTTTTTGTAACCTCTTTTTTTTACCTG
>CAUZIY010000145.1:0-7721 GCA_963579995.1 Phycisphaerae bacterium | reverse complement strand
AACCTGGCCATCCCTCGGTTACCGGGGTCGACCTTATTGGTGTGCCGGGTGATTTTATACCAGCAGCGATCACCTTAAAGGGGGGGTAAGTGAAAAGTTCATACCGCTGACGGATCAGTGGAGTTGTATGTTAATATTTCACAATGATCTACATGCATTCATCCTCCACGGTGGGATTTGAGGCATGAAATTTGCACATATGATGGGGTCTGTCAAAACAAATGGAGATCATGCAATGAAATTCAATTTTGTAACACTGTTCCTTCTTCTGGTGGCTCTTAGCGGTTCGTCCGTCATGGCTGCTGCACCGGTTGCGACGTTCGTCGATAGTGAGCCGGGAATTCAGTACCTGTTTTCAGGTGATCCAGACACCTTGGAGTCATCTTTACATGATCCCGATGATCCGGCTCCCAGTCTTGATTGTGCCCGTGGTGCGCCGCGGGCGACGTCCGGGGGTGTGAGTGGGAAAATGCACAATGATTTTCTGCTCTGCGATAACTGGGATTTCCAGCCCAAGGATTGGGGTAAGGCCAGCTTTCTGCAAGGTTCCTTTGTCCTGGGTAATTCACCTTTTTCCAATGATGGCGGCTGGTCATGTGAAGGCAATGAGGGTCCGGGGGGAAACAATCCCTGCGTCAACTCTACCGTGCGGGCTCAGGTTACCGCTAAACACGGTTCAGATAACATCTCGATGGATACTTCCAAGGATTGGGTGTTTTCTTTCGACTTTACGATGTCGATCGCAGCCGGGGACACATTTGGTAACGATACGCTTTTCGGGACTGGGAAAGTCAACGACAGTGGAGACATCGCGGCGATCCACGGAGCAGGAGCTGATATTAGTTTTTTCGTTAACGGCGAACCTGGCTACTACAACCTCCACAGTGGCAGCGGAATTACACCCATTCCCATTCAGATGAATGAAGGTAAAATCACCGTTCACTACAAGGCTGATAATCACAAGATGGACTTGTGGTTTAACGATGAACTTGTGGTCGCAGATTTTGAATCCGCGTCCGGAGATGAACCAGAGGATTACGCGATTTCAGGTATTCAGACCGGTGGTGGCGGCATCTCTTTTGAGAATGCGCTTTACGACAATATTTTCATTGGTGTCCTGGGCGACGACGGTACGGCGTGTGGACCCCTGGGACCGGGGGCGTCGGCACCCGGCGATTTCAACTGCGATGGCGTCGTGGACGTGGCTGATCTGGGCATTGTCGGCGCCAACTTCAACAATAATGACGTCACTTATATCGAGGGCGATGCCAACATGGACAACGTGGTGGATGTGGCGGACCTTGGTGTTGTAGGCGCCAACTGGAGCGCTGCGCAGAGTGGCTCTTTGTCCCAGGCATTACAATCATCTGGTTTGACGGATCTGGTGCCCGAACCGGCTACGGCAGCTCTTGTCGGCTTCGGCGGACTGCTATTACTGCGGAGACGTCGGTAGGCCAGCAGTTGATTATCCCTACTCCCAGGAATGCTTCTGCACCCCCGTGCAGTTCCATCGAGTTGTTCCACTGCGAGTTCGCATCACCGGTCACCACTGCGATGAGCTACTTATTTTCCTCGCCAAGCAACCCCAAGGCACCGCCACGAAGACGATATGAAAATGCTTGATACCAATCATTCAATCACTCCACCCAGAATGAGAACATTTTTGCACGCTGAAGCTTAAAGGCAAGTCGCACGTAGCGGCCCTTGAGCGCTGTGAGCGAATCGCCGCCGTTCCACGAGACTTGCGCCCGCAGTATGTCGCCCCCGTGTCCCTTTTAGGGGTCCCATGCGGGGCTGGGGTTTAGTAGGTAAGCCTGCAGACAAAATTTCAGATGTTTTTTATGGCGGAACGACACGCTGACCGAAACAGACCCGTGATTGCCCCTGTGTCAGCCTCGCCGCCTGCGCCCAACCACTAATACACTCATTGCAAGAAGTGATAGCGTTGTGGGTTCAGGAACCAGAGCAGAGGCATTGCCCACTGCCTGTGATGCGGTCCAGTTGGCGCCAAGGATTCCAAGGTCCGCCACGTCCACAATATTGTCGCCGTTGAAGTCGCCATCTGCCGACACGGCATTGGCGCTGCCAAAGTTTGCGCCCAAAACTCCAAGGTCCGCCACATCCACCAGGCCGTCCCCGTTGGCGTCACCAGGAATCATTGAATCACCTAGTTCAACCACGAGCATGGGACGTGTTGCAATCTCCTGCGGCGTACTTCCGAACTCACTTGACCGGTAAGTCTGGGCATAATTGGTGTCCATTGTCGGCAACAGGTCCGGCGGGCTGATACCAATGACATAAAGTCCGTTACCTCCGATGGAATCAATCAAACCGGTGACATCAAACTCCTTGAACCCTTCAGAAGCGTCTTGAAAAACCTCAATAGCACCCGGATGATTGGGGTCGTATTCCGCTTGGCGTCCTTCTGCCAGGTAGGGATTGCCCAGAGGGGCGGGTCCGCAGTCCGTCGCATCAGCCAAGGGATCATTCAATGGCTCAGGCGCACAGAAAAAGCCATCCCGGGACCACTTTTCCTTGCCCCTCCTTTTGTCTCTGGCAGTGACAACACCTTTGTTTGCAGGGCCGTCATTATTGCCATATTTGATCGAAACCAGCAGCGGATACATCCCCACCATCGCCGCGCTCAGCTTGGGCTGACTGACGATATTGGGCTCCCTGGTCTTGACTCCCCCGGGACCCACCAAGATGACGGTGTTACCAAAAAATGCACCTGCGGCCGCCACCTCTGCACCAAGGTCCTCCGTGTTGTAGAGCTTGAGGGTTGCACTGTTGACTGAAGCATCGGGAGAAATCTGATTTGCACCGGTACCAAAGATATCCCTGAAACGGATAAAGAACCTTGAGTAGCGATAGGTAGGTCCAGCTTCCACCGTGGACTCGCCGCCACCGACACTTCCCAATGCTCGTTGAAAAAACTGACCGGTTTCCAGAAGCGTTGCCGCCCCACCGTTGGTGGACCACATCTCGTAGCTGCCTTCGTCACCGGCATGGTCGCGATCGTAACCAGGTTTATCACCGTAGTTCACCGTATATGCCCACCGGATTGGCGTATCCTGCGCCCGCTCGTAACCGTTGTGACCCTGCTGAAAAGTCAATATTTCAGCAAACACAGGTGTCGCAATGAATAAGACCACCGCCGCCCAAATCAGGATCAGGGCATTCAATAATCCTCGGGTTGACATGAACATCTCCCTATCAATATGACATACATGATGTAGGTGCTTTAAATGACTGCTTCCAACACTCCAATTCCACGATGTGTCGGCTGGTGCTTTACTCCGTAAACCAACTTTATTGTAACCACCCCATACGGTGATTTACAAGTAGAAAGTATGAACGACCAGATACCCAGACCATCCTAATACCGCCCGCTGCTTGGCCTGCCACTGTTCGTGACCTGCCTTGCCAGCGTATTCAATAACTCCTTTATGATCAATTGCACTTCGCTGTTATCTAACGGTTTTTGAAAAAGTGGGGGTATTTTCCTCCAGCGTTCTCTGCCTTGTTTGGCAACGGGTCCACGTGACCGTCGGCGAACAAGAAATTGTCCACGCCTTTGGCGTCGGCGTTCCATGTGGCATTGGCGTTGCCCGTTCGATCGTGACGGACCGGCCGGCGGTTGGTGTCGTCTGTGAACCCCTTTTTCACGAGCCAGCCGTCAATCCCCCAGTCGGCCACCGGTGGATCGCGATAATAATCCATTGCCAGGATGGTCAAGGTGGGTTCTCGTAATGAGGATAGCGGGCGCCATTGGGAGGTGAAGTAGGATTTGGGTTGCCAGCAATCCACGCCGAACGTCGTCGATACACCTTTAGGCATCGCGTAAGTCGTGCCGCCGTACAACACGGTGGTTTCGTCCGTAGGACAGGCGTAGACGGGGATCAATTTCGACCACCAGTTTATCCTGTTAGCGGGCGCCTCATATTTCTCGTAACCGGCGGGGGGGGCTTGTCCGGATCCTTCTCATAATGGCTGTAACCCAAGTAGTTAATGATCATACCGGGCCAGGCCCAGTCGTAGACGCTGTAATATTTTTCGTATGGCTCGCCGTCTCGCATGGCTCCCTCTATCCGATTAAACGAAGTCCACGACCATCCGGGCGGCAGAACGTCGCCGTTGTCCATACTGTAGGAGTAGATCCCGATGCCGATCTGTTTGAGATTATTGGCACACACAATGGTTTCTGCCGTTTTTTGTGCCCTCTCAAGACTCGGCAACAGGATGGCAACGAGCAACGAAATGATCGAGATGACGACCAGCAGTTCGATAAGGGTAAACGCTGGCCGCCTATGCGTCGTCACCATCGGCAATCTTCGACTGGTACAGCCAAATTGTTCAATCATTGCCGAACTCTTCCAAAACACATGTTTGTCATCTTGGGCTATGGCACCGATCCATAAAAACGTCAACACAGAAAGTCGATATGACTGATGCTTGATTCTTGCTTGATTCTCTCTACGTTTCTCACAAATTCTAACTCCATAAAGTCAAACAGAGAACTGTTGGGCTGTCGCCCGCGTTCTAACGTTCTCATGCTTCCTTTCGGTCACGACAAACACTTCGACCTCACCGGGGCCCAGACACCAACCCTGCGAATCAACGGCAGCCGCCCCCACAATCGGTTCAAGCCTGACCGGCTTGACGATTCCAAGCGATGTTTCATCCACCACCAGTGAAAATCCAATGGCTTGACTTGTTGGATTAAGCACTGCCACGAGTAACTGTGGTGTTTGCACACCGTACCGCTCAACACGAATCCGGGGATCCGATGCCAAGGCGTGCGTAACCGGCTGCCACCCTGCCGCATGCAACCGGCGGATCACCGGAAGATATTGTTCGTGCAAGTCGCGGTCCCGGGCATAGGTGCCGGCCGGTAGATCTGGTTCGGCTGGATCCACCCACGAAAAACTCGTGTCCTGAGCGACCTGGTCCTCTGGCATGTAATACCGCGGGAAGAAACTGGGCGCGATCGCGTACAAGGTGCTGTACTTAAAGTAACGCTCCACCTGTTTTCGGCTGCCCCATTGACCTTGAGAAAACAGGAGGTACGGCTTTGATCCCATGTATGTGCGGCAAAGATCATACTTGTTCAAACTGGTCCTGGGCCCCGATTCAGACCCGGCGATATCCAACAGTGCCGCCAGAAAGAATCGCCCATCACGCCAGGTACCCTGGTGCACGCCGTTACCGAACAGCAGCTTATCCTGACCGTGCAGTGCCTGCCGCAGGTGAAGCAGATATTCGTAATGGGAAAACTTGTTGGGCTTTCCCAATCGCCCATCGTCCAGAAAGGACAGGCCCAACTCCGTAACTGCCATGTGTTCCGGCCGGTAATCGAAATAGTCACACCATCGACCGAGTGAATCAACGTAGATACCTTCAATCACGTCATGCGCCATCAGTTTCGCCGAGGCGGCCAACCATCGTTGGCCCTTACAGTCCTCACCCAATCCCGGTGAAGGATTGCACACGATGGAGACCGTCAGGCCGAACAGCGGCTGAATATCGCGTTGGTAGATGTAAACCTGTCCTTGAGGGTCACCGACGGCCCCGGCCAGAACATTTTCAAGCATCTCCGCTTGATCACCGTGTCTGTTCAGTGTCATGCAGGCACGATGCCATGGTGTGAACTGTGGCGACGGGTCGTTCAACACGTCATTCAGTTGCTCGACAGACTCGGTGTGACATCGCCGATGGATCACGTGACAGACTCCAACGATCGTATAGGGAAACGTGACAAGCCCATGGGCCGCATTATCCTGGGCCATATCAAGCAACTGCCCATAATCCGTGTTGCGGGTGAAGTCCTCACCCACTTCACTAAACATCAGCAAATCAGGGTCGGGATAATCGCTGGCTCGGCCCATGAACCACAGGCCGTACTTTTCCGTTCGACGCTGGTAGTACCGGTCAAACAGGTCGTAGTATTTTTCAAGTGCATCACGCAAACCCCACTGGGGGTCGGTGGGCATCACTAACAAGGAGAAGGCTGCACCCTTAGATCGAACATGTGATCGCGGGCAAAGCCCCAATCGCATCGTCATCGACAGCCCGATCTGTGCGTCGTATTCCGCTTTGAAATAACAAGGCGTATCGGGGGGCACCGCCAGAGCCACACCGGCATCAGCGCTGGTCACTGCCGCGATCGGCACCAACGTCTGACTGTACGTTCCACTCGCCTCAACTTCCGATACCTGTCCAATACTCTGCCACCACCGCATCCCCTGATCAAATGCCCACGGCACGCGGAAGCGAAGCAGACACGCATGTTCACCATCGTCACAGCTCGTCAGTTCGCCATCGATCCGAACGGCTTGGCCCACACTGGACCATTGGGTGGTCAGCCTGAACGCATCCGTCCCAAAGGTCACCTGTTGCCCCCCATCCGGTTTGTCAATGCGGGCAAATGATTGCCAACTGGTACAGTCATCGTGTACCCACAGTCGCGACGTGGTTGACTCCTTCGGCGCGTCGACCGCGTCAGTTACAATCGGGGCGATGTCATGGCTTTCCTGCTCCTTCAGTTGCACTTGACAGACATCAAACGCGACCCGCTCGGCCATCAGCGGCAGTGCCCGCCCACATGACATGAGCCGATGCCATTGACCTTGAGCACCCAGAGCACCAACCAGTCCATTTGTGCTGATCTCGAATAACCCCATGACTCTCCGTACCCGTCGACCGCAATGAATAACGATCTACCACTGCCGGACATTCAACCTAGGAGAGGGTGGTCCAGTGTTGAGACTGGAAGGCCGGCAAGGGTTGAGATTGATGATTTTAAAGGATGCCATACATCACTACAAATATATCCAGGCTAACTTTATGTATATATTTCCGAATCTTTCGACATTCAAGAATCATGAATCAACGTTGAACATTCTACTTTTGTCATCAACTCGATGAAACCGCATTTCCCAGATAACGTTTACCCAGGAATCACAGCTTGTATTGGTTCAGTAACCCGCGGAACGAGAGCCGGGGCTGGCGATCACGACTTCATACCACTGAGACTGATCCCCCCCAACAAGTAGCGTTGAACAACCAGGAAGAGCACGATCAAGGGCACTGACCCCATCACGCTGGCAGCGAAAACACGCGGCCAGTCGGCATGAGATTCCGTACGAAACAGACTCAGCCCGACGGTGAGCGGGTAGTAGTCCTGGTTACTGAGTACGACCAATGGCCATTCGAACATGTTCCAGGCACCCATAAACGTGAAGAGCCCCATCGTGATCAGAGCAGGCCGCGAAAGCGGCAGCAGAATACGCCAGAGAATACCCCACGTACCACAACCATCGATGCGGGCTGCATCTTCCAGGTCAGTGGGAATGTTCAAAAAAAACTGGCGCAACAAAAAGATGCCGAACGCGCCGGCGAATCCCGGTAGTAGTACCCCCCATATCGTGTCGACCAGGCCCAGGTAACGAATCACCAGAAAGCGTGGGACCAAGAGTACCACTGGCGGAATCATCATGGTCGACAGTACCAGCCCAAACAGAAACCGGCGGCCACGAAACTCCATGCGTGCAAATGCGTACGCCGCCAGAACATTGACCAGCAACTGCACCGCCGTAATGACAGTGGCGTAAATGAAGCTGTTAGCCAAGTAGCGGTCCATCGATCCGTAGCGAATCGCATCGCCGTAGTTTTTTCCCGCCGACCAATCAGAACCGGGCCAGTCCAGGGCACTCGGTTCG
>CAUZIY010000144.1:0-7794 GCA_963579995.1 Phycisphaerae bacterium | reverse complement strand
TTTGTACCAGGGCAAAAAAGAGGGCGTGGCAAACTACTGTGAAAACAATACTTATGAAACGAAGGGCCGTTTTAGACCGCTGGTGCGAAATGGTACGGATGGGCTCCAATTATTCAAAGGACACAAAAAAGGCCTGCACTAGCAGTCGTGTGTGCCGTTCAAACTCTCCGTGTCGGCAAGGTCACGGAATACCATCAAGCTTGCGGTGTGGCCATGAATAAAAGTCTGATCATCCACCGGACCAATCTCGCCCATTGCAAAGAATCCCGCCAATGGCAGTTCACCCAAAGCCGCCTGGACTAAGTTGGCATCAACATGCTGCTTGGCAAACATTCCTTTACCTCTCCCGTTACAGGTGAAAAGCAGGGCGCCAGCTGCCGAACCATGAAGTTTCTGTGCTTCTAGAAGTAATTCAAAATCCTCTACCGCACTGTACCCGTCACGAACCTGAAACTGGATCGTTTGACCAACCCGGATATGGGGGTCACCAACGCCCATATATCCAGCTTCCTCATCAACGCCGATAATATTTCGGATCAAAAAGTCGCCTCGTCCAAAACGATCCATGTATTCATTGATCACCCGACCCACAAACATGGCATTTTCCGCGACCAAATTGTGATCATCCTCATCAAGTGATTCCAAGACCTCATGGACCACTGCCAATGCATTTCGTCCACCTAATTGCTGAATCACATTACGGTCCGCTTTAGTAATGACAAATGGTTTGCCAATGGGCCGACATCCTTGGCTCACCGTACAATCAACCCGAACCTCACCGCTGATTGCAACACCAATGGCACCCTCATGGCCTACAACTCCATTAAGAACCAGCCGGTTATCACCTGGTTTCTGCGCAGCACTAGCCATGCCACCAACAATGGAAACCCCCGGCGCCGTTTTTTGAAATGCGGACACCAGTTCCTGCTGCGGGGTGCTGAACGGATCTGCCATAAGCATAATGGCAACCGGTGCTCCCGCACTGCCACTAGCCTCAGGATCCGTCTCAAGATAATCAGCCAACCCATTTGGAGATTGGCAGATCTGGGGCCAATCCTGCAATTCATACCGAAAGGGGCGAATGGTTACGCCGGGCATCGACGCCGCCCAAACACTAAGTCCCGGCCCGTCCTCAAGCTCCTGCACCCCACCAAGAACACCCCCACATGTGACCCCCAGCGTGACTTCTGCACCGAGAATAGCACCGAGCGAGTCAGTCATATGGCCAAGATGTTCACGATGATGTTCGGTCGCAAAGACGATGACAAGCTTGGCCGTGCCAGCAAGCTGGCCATCGAGTTGGTCCAATACGTGGCGTAGTGCCGAATCCGAGTCGGACAGGTCACTTAACGCTGCCGCACACTGCATACCTGTCATCTGGTTACTCATCGCAGTGAACTTCCCTAAGTGGAACTAATGTTGCAGTTACGTCTGCATCATATTTGGCACCCCTCTCATGATATCGGCCAATTCTGAACCCTATAACATTGTTCAAAACCGAGAATGGGAAGACCAACTAAACCGGCCGACAATGGTCGGTAACTCTTCGACCCTCAATTGGTCATAACACATTCAAAAAACAGTGCCGCGGCGCTGGTGGGAAGAGAGAGCAATTTTGTGCTTATAAACGTTAGTAAATAGCAAACGGACATCCTTTTTTCAAGTAAAATATCGGCAACTTCCGCGCAAATCCCCCAACTCACCCATTTTCACGCCTTGGTTTCACATGGGCTTCTGATCGATGGTCTGATCATAGACAGCGAGCAGCTTTTCTTTGTCGAAAATCATCTCCTGTCGTGAAAGACCGACAAGATCATAGACAGGTGTCAACTCAATGGCATCCACCGGGCATGCTTCCTCGCACATACCGCAGTAAATACAGCGAAGTTCATCAAGGTCAAACTTGCTTGGATACTTCTCCCGATCATCCCACGGGGATTCTTCGCCCTCGATATGGATGCAGTTCGCAGGACAGGCGGTTGCACACATGAAACAGGCAACGCACTTGACCCGACCATCCTCATCCCGATTCAGCCGGTGCACGCCTCGATAATTGGATTTATAAAGGCCCCCATCTTCCAGGGCCATGCCGTCACGCCGCTCCTCGGGGTAACACAATGTCTTACTGCGGTCGCCACGTCCAATAGACCCAACCAGATGACGCAATGTCGTCCCAAGACCCTTAAACACCTCGGGCAGGTAGCTGGCTTCCGCCGCCGTTGCTGCAGGCAGGTCCACCACGATGACATCTTCGTCTGTTATGGGCATCAGTAAATCACTCGCACGGCTTTACGTATTACAAGTCATTGTTCAATCCACATGCGGTTCGGTCAAGCAGGTCCAAAACCGATCAGGTCCGCGGGTGGATCCCCGCACTGGCATCGTCGACACATATTCCTACAGGAACCGGACCCGGACCCGGAGGCCTACTGCACTCATCTGCTGAATTTTCAACTTATCCCCCCACATCAACTTCCAATGCAAATTTTTTCAGTTCTTCACAAAAACATCCGTGATTACACTTGGGTCCAAAGAAGTTATATCGTCTGTTTGGGGGGTTGGGGATCTAGAAGTTCCACAAGTAATGGGGAGGTACGCCATGCTATGTATTGTTCAGACCACAGCTTTTGCCACGGTCATCGCTGGGCTGCTCTATCTAGGGCTGCTTCATGAAAATGGTGTTTTCTTTCAGAACCCAGTGGCTCCCATGGCACTGACAGTGATGGGCATTGGTTTTATAAAGATGGCCAAAGAACGCCTCGAGCGCCAGGCTTCCTAGACTAGACGGGTTATTGACCACCTATCACCCGAACAACTGACAAATGATATTCAAGAGGGTCAAGGCGAAAGGGTTGTCGTTATTTGTCCGAACCACCAGCTACCGGCTCGCGATATGACTGACCACGCTCATACAGCTCGACCCTGCCACCAATGCGTTCGTGAAATTGTGCGTCACCGCGCGTCTCCGCAAGCGTCAATGCCCTGCGAGCCGTCGTGATTGCATCTTCAAAACGTTGGGTACTCGCGTAGGCAGCCGCAAGGGTATCGAGCAAGGATGGATCCAGTTGTTCGGCCAGTTCAATAGCGCGTTCTGAAAGTTGCACGGCTTCTTGTCGATCACTTGGATCTAAATGTGGCTGTGTTGCCAGCAACCAGGCTAGCGCATTAAGCACTTCCACATCATCCGGAACCACCTTGGCAAGCTGACGGAAATGATTGATTGATACAGCATACTTGCCCTGCCGATACCGCAGTGTGGCGAGCATGCGATGCGCCATCTCATGCTGTGGTTCAATCGACAGGACACGACCAAATGATTCTGCTGCGGCCTGATCACCTCCCTGTCCCTGTTGGATCATGCCAAGCCAGAAATGTGCCTGATAAAACCCGGGATTGACTTGTAGTGCCGCACGGAACTGATCGCCCGCTTCGAAAAAATGCCCCTGCAGACGTAGCGCCCTACCCAGGTTGAAGAATGCTAGCCCAAACTCCGAATTGATTGCAATCGCCTGACGAAAATGCTCCACGCCTTCATCCACCGAGCCAGTAGCAACCAAAATCATTCCCAGGTTGTTGTGAGCTTCGGCAATCTTTGGATCAGATTTGATTGCCTGGCGATAATGCTCCGCCGCCAACTCAACCTGTCGGCGTCCTGCAAGCGCAACTGCCAGGTTGTAATGAACACGGGCATAGTTCGGCCGAATTGTTAACGCCTTGCGGTACTGCTCGATGACCTGATCCGCATCACCTGCTTCCCAAGCAGTTTTCGCCAATGAAACATACAGATCCGCATGGAGTTTTTGTAGGCGCTTCTGTTCATGTTCGGGCAGCGTCAATTCTCGAATCTTGGCAATCTGCTTGGTTGCACCCTTGACATACCGCACAAAATCCTCGTTGTACCTGCCCTTAAATGATCCGGCTATTTCACGTAAATCAGTTGAGATTTCGTCGTACCAGCGACCGGGCATCGGCACTGACAAGTTCATCATCTTCAAGGGACTGGCACTGGACAACTGGTCAAGGTCCTCGAGCAATGCATCAATTTTCACCACCCCACGATAAATCGACAACAGGCGCCCCTCTGCATCCAGGAGCATGCTGAAGGGCAGGTCAAAGCTGCGGCGGCGATAGAAGTGAATCTCGGTGATCAGAGCGACCTTGTCGATCAGCTCAGATGTCGCGACTCCGGTATCAAACGGGAATTCAAGCCGGTTAATTAATTGCTGTGCATTGGCTGGTGTTGTGTCATGGTCAACGGAAATCCCATCGACCGTGATCGCAAGCACATCTAATCCCGCTTTACGAATATCCTGCTGTCGCTCGGTAAATTCCTGCAATTCACCAAGGCATGGTAGGCACCAGCTAGCCCAGAAATTAACCAGTAGTGGCTTTGAATTTGTCTTGATTTCTCGTGGCGCCGGGTCGTCAAACTTGGTGTAACGGAGGACCGGCAGCGGGAATGGGTCCGGCAAGGACGAGGACGATGTTTCACTGTATTGGGGTTTAGGCTGGTCAGACTCCACCAGCGACAACCGCCGCTCGGGCACCGGGCTTTCGACCGGCTCACCACTGTCTTGAACCAGCAGATAACGACGCCGCGGCTGAATATCACCAAATGTCTCTGTTTTACCTGCCGGCCACCGAACGGTGACATGGTCAATCTCCGCATCGGTACCCAGTCCGAAGTGCATCCATTTACTCGATTGCGACAGATATCCATCACCCGCGTGCAATGTCTGCACCATTCGCCCCTGCCGTGGATCTTTCAGGTGAACCTCGACCCGTGCTCCAATTGAATCACGGTTACAACTTGTTCCTTGTAATCGGAAGTACACCCACTGATTACTGGGAATAAGTGAATTCGTTCGATTAAGTAAAAGGCGTAGTCGCGGTCCGCTTCGATTGCGCAACCACATGTCAAGATCACCATCCTGGTCCCAATCAAGCACCGCCATACCACGACCATCATCCTTGAAATCAAGGCCGACAGCAGAAGAAACATTGGCGAAACGCGGGTGACCCGTGTTAAGGAAGACGCAATTCCGCTCATTACCGCTGAATGATTTGCCTTCCTTGATCATCCGGATCATGGCGTGATGGGCTTCTATGTAAGCCTCCAGCTCGTTTTTATCCTCTGCAGCTTGCGTGGAACGCGGCACGACCTGCCGCCACCAAAAACTTCACAAGTCATCCGACAAATCATTGGTGGCATAACCGTTCACAACATACAAGTCACGCCACCCGTCATTATTGAGGTCCATGAATTTTGATGACCAAGCCCAGCGGCCGATGGTCACAGCCGCAGTATCGCTCACTTCATAGAATGACCCATCACCTCGACTGGCAAACAGCGAGTTACCGCGTGCCGTTCTCTGAATGTAGGCGACCGTCTGCTGGTCATTGGCGTTAATAAATCGAGGCTGATGGGTAATTCGACTCCCCGCAGCAGAAAACATGTTGCCAACATAGAGGTCCATCAATCCATCCCGGTTGTAATCGCCCCACGAAACTGACATGCCGGGATTGAAGTCCTCCACATCCGCTTCAGTAGTCACATCTGTGAAATGGCCATTGTCATTGCGGTATAGATTGTTGCGTCCAAAGTCATTGGCTACATAAAGATCAAGATCACCGTCGTCGTCGAAATCCTCCCAGGAAGAGGCCAGGCTAAAATGGTCGTTCTGGTCACCAATACCTGATTCTTTCGTGACATCGGTAAACACAAAGTTACCATCATTTCGTAGCAGGGAACTGGGACCACCATTCGTCGCATTGTGATAGGGCACAGGAACCGGCGGACCACTGGAAATCAGGTCATTGCGATAACCACACACAAAAATATCCAGGTCACCATCTGCGTCATAATCAGCGGCGCTAATTGAGGATGAATCGGCGACAGCCCGCTGGGCACTGTGTGTCCGAAATCGCCCGGTACCATCATTTTCGGCCACCAGCAGCATCGGCCGCGTTGACACCACAAGATCCTGGTCACCATCGTTGTCTAGGTCAACCAGAAGTGCCGCCGATGTGTACTCCATCCAATTGGCAGTTGATCGTTCGGACATGTCCGTCACCGTGCCGTCGGGGTTCTGTATATACAAGCGGTTGGGCATCCCCCCGGTCTCACAGACATACACATCTTCCAACCCGTCGCCGTTGACGTCACCAACAGCAATTCCATGATGGGCGAAATTAGTAATGTCGACGACCTGGCTGATACGTGTAACCCAATAATCCACGCCTGGAAGAATCTGTTTGGCATACGAATCATTGGCCTTCATCGCCGATTCGGTGCAATCAATAAACATCCGGCCATCCGGACCACGAAATTCCGCCTGTTCAAAAATACCCTCCAAGCCCAACCAGATAAGCTGTGACTTGTTGTCATTTTCTGCGGTGGGATAGGTCCAATGCGCCACCCATTCGGCATTGAGTTGCTGGCCACGCTGAACCTCCCGGTTACTGGCTTCAAATAATATCCGCGTCTTGAGGATCTCATCCATTTTCACCACCCGATGCATCTTTACCTTTACGCGGATATCACCCCCGTCCCCGAGTCCCTCCGTCAGATGACGCAGAGCATCCACGAAACCATCGGCACCGACGTACTCGCGTCGTGGACGTGACTGCTCATCGGAGCGGGCAACGATGATCGTTCCATCGTTGAAGACTTCGGTGAGATCCACCGGACGCAGTTGGCCACAGGTGAAATTCGGAGCGATCAGGGGCGAAATCGTCTCAACACCGATCAGATGGGGTTGTTTCAGCAGGCTACTCAACACCTTGAGTTGACCATTGGTCACCTGGCTGAAATATTCACTGTCCCAAATATCCTTCTTGGGGTCATTACGCTCAACCAACTTATCAGCCAATGTCTGGGGCCGAGCACGGTCATCAATCCTGAGTACCGAACCTGTCGGTCGCGCTGATTCAGACGGAGCTCCCCCGCTTATTGGCACAATCAACAAACTGCCTACGGATACCAAAACCGCCAACCCAATCCAGGATCGACCATACCGCCTCTGGGTATCAACGATTCCAGTTATTATGGGTTTGAAGGCCATTTCCTAATTATAGATCCGCCAATGGGTGGTCGCTCCCCCGCCTTCCTCATTTCGACCAATCTCACTGGCAGCTATACATTTACTGTGGCACTATTAGGATCCAGGACCATAAAATCAAGAATCGAAAGGCCGCGGTCGGATTCGAACCGACGATTGGCGTTAGCCAACGGATTTGCAATCCGAACGCAAATCAATCCCAACAAGAGGTTACGACGTCAGTGCAGCAGGATTACAGCACTATTCTGGGCCACTTCACGCCGCAGCAGTTGGAGATAGTGCAAGAAGTTGGGCAAGCTAAGCAGTGAGCAGCTAGCCGGCTTGAAGGCGTTACTGGATGGGCTGCCAGGGCAATTGAATGGTAACGTGGAGTAAGAATCTAAGATTAGCCGCCAGTACGCATGGAGTTAGGCCTTGTTGTGGGCACTTCGACCGTAGCGATACAGCTCTGTTATGCCGTTCGGCACGTTGGCCGATCACAGATGAAGACCGGGGAAAGATCAAGCGTAAGCTGATCGACGCCTTGAAACTTGCAACTAGACCGCGCGATATCGCATCACTGTCTAAAGCGTTGATTGCCTGTGAAGCTTAGAACCAACGCGACGATCTTCTGCTAGCAAAACAAGACAGTAGAAACCCAGAAGAACAAGAGGTTAAAGTACCGTCAAATATGTGGATATGGATCGTATTATTGACAGTTGATTGTTAGGTATGTGGCTCAGGAGCAGCAAGT
>CAUZIY010000143.1:0-7966 GCA_963579995.1 Phycisphaerae bacterium | reverse complement strand
AATTGCAATGTCAGATGCAGATTCTGCGATGACACACACCGTACCGTACGACCAAGTTGATCCAATTCTTCAACAATTACCGCCAATCGATTACAGCATCTGACCCGGATTGCAATAAATACACGCAATGGCATACCGTTTAGGAGAACAACTGTTCATGCAGCCATGTTGTAACTGTTTCAATTAATTGTTCGCGAGCGTACAGTTTTGAAAAACCATGGTCGGCATCCACAATGGTCTTCTGTGTCAGAGGAATATCCACATCATTCATGGCGCTGGCATACTCCTGTACAACTGACTGTGGTACCGCATTGTCATTCGAACCATAGACAAGCAATGTCGGTCTGGGATTACAAGTGACATTATTCAGTGGATCCAATGAGCGGACATCATCGAAAAGTCCAGGGTGAAGCTGGTGAGGACCAATTGTAATAGGACCAGCCCGCACCATCTTCACCTGCATGCCGACACAAGTTAAGCACAGTTGTTGGTGCCAACAACACCAATGATCGATAGACATTTGTTCGAGCAGACGTGCAAGCCGCCAACAACCCACCAAGTGAAAATCCCAACAGCGCCAGCCGTGTCCGGTCAGCAAACAAACGGGCCTGAAGCCACTTTGTCATAGCCAGGCAATCGTCGAGTTCACCAGTAACCAGCATCTGGTCGAATCTCCCGCTTGATTCTCCGCTATGGCGAAAATCGAATGTGACCGCAGCGATGCCGGAAAGGCACAATGCCCGCGCAAGCGAAACGAACATGAACCCGGATTCAGCCCGCTGCCCGGTGAACCCGTGCAATAGGAGTACCGATGGACACCGTCCGGAGACCTGGGGCACATAGGTCATGCCACGGATCATCCCATCGTCACAACTGACTTCAAAATACTCCTGCCGCATAGGCTGGCTATTTCCAGTGGTCGAACACCAACTGGATGACCGGCATCGTTCGACTTTTTAGCTCGTTGGCCTCAGCCTTCAGATTGGGCCCATTTGATCAATACATCCGCCACCTCGGGACGCGAGAACTCCATTGGTGGACGTTCGCCCGCATCAAGCAACTCGCGAACCTTAGTTCCCGATAGAAATACCTGATCGTCGTCAAGTTTCGGGAATGTCTTGCTTGAAACCATCCCTTGAGCACGTTTGCTATACGCTGCATGCTCAAATTTCAACGGCACAATACCGATTTCCTCCGGCTCGTACTCATCAAAAATATCCTGAGCTTCGTAGGTGCCGTAATAATCGCCCACACCGGCGTGATCACGCCCCACGATAAAATGCGAACACCCATAGTTCTTGCGAACCAAAGCGTGCAAAATAGCCTCTCGCGGACCGGCATAACGCATCGCGGCCGGCATTACCGTGAGCATCGTATGGTCTTTAACATAGTAGTTCTCAATAATTGTCTCATAACATTCCATTCGTACATCCGCCGGAATGTCCCCGGGCTTCGTTTCACCAACTAGCGGATGAATAAGCAAACCGTCCGTGATCTCCAATGCACACTTGGTCAAATATTCATGTGCCCGGTGAATTGGATTTCGGGTCTGAAATGCAACTATCGTCTTCCAATTCCGTTTTTGAAACCCCTCGCGTGTCTTGGTTGGCGGCAAACGATACTGCGGGAATTGTTCTCCAGGATCCTTCTCCGGCGTCACGGTGATGACGTGAACAGGACCGCCGACCAACCAGTCCCCCTCGTCTACCACTGCCTGGACGCCAGGATGGGCCTCATCCTCGGTTCGAAAGACATTGGGGATCTCCAACTTTTTATCGTGCGGGTAGATCTCCTGGATATCCATGACGGCCATCAGCGTGCCATCACCATGAACGAGTGCAGCACGGACTCCTTCAGAAAGCTTCGCCTTCTGTGCATCATCAATGGCAAGGGTGATGGGAATAGGCCAAACGGTTCCTGATGCCAGGCGGCCATCGTGACAGATCCGTTCAAAGTCAGTCCTAGCGACAAAACCCTCTAGCGGGCTGAACGCACCGATGGCAAGCATTTCCAAGTCACAGGCTTGCTTGGCACTAAGCGTCACTTGGGGTAGTGATTTGGCTTCATCCACCAATTTGTTGCAATCTTGTGCAGCGGAAAAACGGCTAATCAGTTGGCCGCCATGCGGAACAATCAAGGCATGACCAGACATAAATCCTTCTCCTATAAACAAATTACGATTAAACACATCTACCTGTGTGGCGGATGGTAGTGAGGATGGGCACAACTGGCAAACACCGGTTGTCTGTGCCACTGAAGCCGACTAAGGTAACAGCCATCGTGATGACGATTTGGAGTAGATTCATGCATAATAGGATTGTGACGGTTCCCTTGAAATACGTGGTATTGGCCACCCTGGAAATCTGCATGATCGGCACTGCTGTGGCTGATACGCCCCCGCCACAGCCTTCAAATTCCACCTCCCAACAACTACAACAACTGATTTCCGCATATCAGAACGCTAAAACCTATGAAGCAACAGTCACCTTTGAAAGCCACCGAGAGAATGGCCGGTGGACGATGATTCGACGCGCCGACTACCACATAGCCCTAGACCGTGATCAACAACGCTTATTTGTCGATGGTCCCGACTGGACGCTAACCAGTGATGGGAAACGACTAACCTTTCAGTTTTATGGCCTGATCAAAGAACTTTTCATGGATGTGGCGGCACCCGAATTACTAAACTACCGCGCCCTGCTAGATGCCATTCCCGCAATCTCAAAGCCTGTATTCAGTAATGGAATCGTACCCGCTGTTTTACCTGACCTGGGTCTGCTTTTAGCCGACGACCCCATCGCTGCAGTCACGGGTGGAACCAAGGCCCGCCTAAAGCCACACCCCGAGGAACAGGAGACCGCAGATAAAAAACTGATCCTAGAGACACAGGAGGGTGAAATCACACTGGAACTCCATCCGGATCACACCCTGCTGTCATCGGCAACATTGCAAGTTACGGCACCGCCTGCTATCGAATCACCAGACAATAGGGTTAACTTGAAATATCGAATCAAGGTTAGGAAATACAATGAACCGCTCGATGACAAGCAATTCCAGATACACCATCGCGACACCCCGGGCTATGGCTCATTTAGTGAACTTGTCCAAGCCGCTACACTCGCCATGAGCACTGGCATGCTGATCCCTCCCCTTGTTGGATATCAAGCACCCCGGGTGGCACTAAATTCTATTGACGGCCAAGCTGTTGACTTGGCCCAATTGGATGCACAAGTCGTCATACTCGAATTCTGGGCCACCTGGTGCGGCCCCTGCCGCCCCAGTCTTCGACATGTCCAGCAGCTGCATCACTGGGCCGAACAGAACGACAAATCCGTTGCAGTCTACGCAATCAACCAGAATGAAGCAGCCGACCAAGTCAAGGCCTTTTGGTCAAATGCTGGCTTTACCATGCCAACACTACTGGATCCAGGCTCGATTGTCGGACAAAAGTATGGCACCGTTAGTATTCCGGTCACTGCGGTTGTCAATCGTGGAAAGGTCGCGCACATCTACCGTAGTGCGATCGTGTCCTACCAGGAATTTCAGGATCGGATTGAAAGTCTATTAGATTCAAACGAACAAAAGTCGCCGGGGAACTGATTGGCCCCGCCGCAAGTAGTCGGACGACGCCCGCCCTCCTCTTACTGGGCCACCAATCATAAGATTCACCAACTGAGTCCACTGCAAATTCCGTGGCAGATCACCTCTATCCACGAATGCATGCCAGCCATATTTCTCTTGGCGACAACTCGGTCATCAGTCTCACTGAACACATGAAGCTGGGAAATGCCAATTTATGATTTGTCCGATGATGACTTATTAGAGGAACTTGACTTGGGCTTGTCAGCGTTCACTTTCTTTTGTTTCGATGACTTGTCCTTGCCTGATTTCTTGTCATCGGACTTTGAAGTTTCGGATGCACTCTTTGACTCTTCCTTGGCCTGCTTCTTGTAACTCTCAGATCGGTAGTCCGTTTCATAAAATCCAGAACCCTTGAAGATGACACCCGCACCTGTTCCAATCAGGCGTTTAAGACTCAGTTTGGCACATCGTGGGCACTTGCGGAGCGAACGGGCCGTGATGGATTGAAATTCTTCAAACTCATGGCTGCAAGACCGGCACACGTATTCATAAGTTGGCATGGCTATCTTCCATTTGTACTACCGCTTTTTCTCATGTGACGGACAGTTCCAACAGATCTCGTTGCCTATTTTACAGTTCCTCACTCAGAAACACTGACTTGCGCCGGACGAATGGTTTTATCGCCTAGCAGGTAACCGGGCTGAAGCTGCGCAACGACGTGGTTAGCATCCACATCTTCTGCTGTCTGACGCATCAATGCCTCATGACGAGTTGGATCAAACTCCTCACCGGACTTAACCTCTAATCGCTCGACACCAAACCGCTCTAATGTGTGCAACAGTTCGTCTCGCACGATCTTAACACCTTCGAGCAAACTCATCGTAGTTGTTTCATCACAGTTCACCTCAATGGCTCTATCAAATTGGTCCAATACCGTAACCAAGGCCTTGGCGACACCGATCATCTGCTCGTCACGGGCATTCGCCACATTCTGATGGGAGCGACGAACATAATTTTGATAGTCTGCTGAGACACGCAGCAGACGTGCGTTGACCTGTCCAAGTTCCTTTTGTAATGAATCGATCTGTTCCTGTGGCGGGCTCTCTGCTTCCCCCTTGGATACACCAGCCTGTCCTGTTATTGATGCGGGAGTCTCGTCAGTAGTACCGTTGATTTCAGCATCCACTCCCCCCTCCTGAGATACAGGTTCGTTTGATATCTCAGAGTTGATCATGGGATCATCCGTTATGTTCTGCTCCGTTTTATTCTTGTGCTTACTCATCTTCGAATTCTCTACCACTGGTGCCACTCTTATTGAGTTGCGGCTACGCCGTATCTGAACCGCCCTTTAGAACCCACTTGGTCAGTTTTTTCCCGCTGCTAACTCGCTCCAATATATTCCTTGATCTTGTCCCAAAACCCTGCACTTTCCGGCATCACCTTGCGATCCTCTGTTTCGGAGAATTCGCAAAGAATCTGCTTCTGCTTTTCCGTAAGACGCTTGGGGATCTCAATTATAAAGACCAAAACAAGATCACCAGCCCTGCTGCTGCGCAAATTTGGCAAACCCATTCCCGGCAATCGAATCAGGTCACCATGCTGGGTACCGCTCTTGATAGTGACCTCCTGCGGTTCAGCAAGCGTGGGGACGGTCACCTTGGCACCCAAAGATGCCTGGGTAAAACCAATAGGCATTTTAAGGATCAGATGATCATCTTCACGCTGAAATAGCTTGTGGGTCTGGACACGCGCCACAACGTGCAGGTTGCCCCGTGGAGCACCTGGCGTACCGGGTTCTCCTTCATCGGGAATGCGAATTGCCTGACCGTCATGAATTCCTGCTGGAATCTTGACATTGAGTAACCGATTCTTGGGCTGCTTGCCTTCGCCCTTACAGTCAGCGCATTTGTCTTTGAATATCTTTCCCTGGCCACCACATGCCGGACACGTCGCAACCATGCGAAACATACCACCCAAACCACTTTGAGCCACCTGGCCAGCACCACCGCAGGTTACGCATACAATTGGTTTCGTCCCCGGTTTAACGCCTGACCCTGAGCACGTTGCGCAGTGGTCCATACGCGTGAACTCAATGTCCCGATCCACACCCGAGTTCACTTCTTCAAGTGTCAGTTCAACCTGGGTCTCCAGATCGTACCCACGCTGACCACCGCCGCGACGTCCGCGACGACGATTGCCCCCTCCCATAAAATCGCCAAAAATGTCATCGAACATCGAAAAGATGTCCGTGGCATCCATATGGGAAAAGTCGTGGCCGCTGGTTCCTCGCAGACCCTCATGTCCGAACTGGTCATATCGCTGGCGTTTATCGGTGTCACATAAAACTTCGTAAGATTCAGCCGCTTCTTTGAAATTCTGTTCTGCCTGCTTATCCCCGGGGTTACGATCCGGATGGTACTTCATCGCCATCTTGCGGTAAGCCCGCTTGATCTCATCAAGAGTAGCCGAGCGTTCAATGCCAAGGATCTCATAGTAGTCGCGTTTTGTCGCCATCGCAGAGTTGAAAATGCCCAGGAACCTAAGTCCCTGGGCATTACATGGTTAAATCTATTCTAGGGCAATCAACACTTGTTAAGCTACAGCGTCATCCACCGGTTTGTCAGATTCCTTCACCTCGGTCACCAAGACACTTGTGGTTAACATTAGACCAGCTACAGACGCAGCATTCTGCAATGCGGTACGAGCAACCAATGCCGGATCAATGATCCCATCCTTAACCAAGTCACAGTATTGCTCCGTGAACGCGTTGTAGCCGTAGTTCCCATTCTTCTGTTTGACCTCATCAACCACAATATGGCCGTCCCGGCCCGAGTTCGTCACAATTTGAAAGAGTGGAGCTTCCAATGCGTTAGCTACAATGTCATATCCAAACTTCTCATCGCCACGTGCTTGTAATCGTGCGGCATTGACTGCTGAAATTGCGCGAATGAACGCCACACCACCGCCCGGCACATAACCTTCCTTCGCTGCGGCTTTCGTTGCATTCAATGCATCGTCGACTCTATCCTTGCGCTCCTTCATTGCGATTTCCGTTGCCGCACCAACCCGGACAATGGCAACGCCACCGGTCAATTTTGCCAGCCGCTCTTGGAGTTTCTCACCATCGTAATCACTGGTGGTTGCCTCAATTTGCTGGCGGATTTGATCGATCCGGGCCAAGATATCTTTCTTCTTGCCATCGCCTTCAATAATGGTCGAGTTATCCTTATCAATAACGATCTTTTTGGCTGTACCAAGCTGATCCAGTTCGAGGTTCTCGAGACTGATCCCAAGATCTTCACTGATAAAGGCGCCGCCGGTCAGCACCGCAATATCTCCGAGCATCGCCTTACGGCGATCACCAAAGCCAGGGGCCTTAACTGCACACACCTTAAGCACACCACGAAGTCGATTAACAACTAAAGCTGCAAGCGCTTCGTTCTCAACTTCCTCGCAAATAATAAGCAAGGGCTTCTGTGATGTGGCAACCTTATTAAGCAACGGCAGAAGGTCTGGCAGATTACTGATCTTCTTTTCATAAATCAGAATCAATACATCTTCAAGGATGCATTCCTGGGATCCAGGATCTGTCATGAAGTAAGGTGACTGATACCCTTTGTCGAACTGCATTCCCTCAACATACTCAAGGGTTGTCTCGGCACCTTGGCCCTCTTCAACCTCAACCACGCCATTTTTACCGACATGGTCAATCGCATCGGCGATGAGTTGGCCAACCTCTTCATCCTGATTGGCTGAAACGGTCGCCACCTTTTGGTAGTCTTTCTTGCCACGACACTTGGTGGCCAAATCTGTGATGGACTTACCGGCAACCCCAGCAGCATTTGTAATGCCACGCTGCAATGCCATGGGATTGACTCCCGCTGTGACATGGCGCAAACCTTCACCGAAGATTGCTTCAGCCAGAACTGTTGCAGTGGTTGTACCGTCGCCGGCGCTATCCGAGGTTTTCTTGGCCACCTCGATCACCATCTTGGCGCCTATATTCTGAAATGGCTCGGGCACCTCGATCTCCTTGGCAACCGACACACCATCTTTGGTCACTGTCGGACCACCAAATGATTTTTGTAACACCACGTTTCGACCCGTCGGCCCCATCGTGACTTTCACAGCATTCGCCAGCTGTTCCAGTCCTTTTTTGAGTTGTGATGCAGCCTCAGTACCGAACATCAATTGCTTGTTAGCCATTGCAGTTTGGCTCCCTAACATAGAGCAACACGGAGCAATGCCGCGAGCTCACTTAATAAATTAAATCATGCGGCCCATTCAGGTGACGCATGGCCTGGCTATTCAATCACGCCAAGCAAGTCGTTCTCACGCAAGATCACGAGTTGATCGCCATCGATCTCAACTTCAGTACCACCAT
>CAUZIY010000142.1:0-7978 GCA_963579995.1 Phycisphaerae bacterium | reverse complement strand
AGGTGGATTGCCGGGTTGTTGGATGCTTGAGGGTCTATAGACGGCAGGCGATTTCGAAGATCTCTTCAGCATCCAGTACCAGATCATGCCGCTCAAATAAGCTTGCAATGGCGGCCTTGTGAATCTTCATTTTGGTGGCACCGACACCCACAGCGCCATAAACCGTGGTTGTGCCCAGTTGGACCGCCTGGTCGGTTGCTTTGACATTTTCGATGCCAGACGGTGGTACGGCATTGAGGTCAATCGCGACCTTTACACTAGTTGCGCCATGGAGTTCGGCCGCCGGTAACAGTTCAACGCCTGCAGTCCCTGCCGCGATGACCAGATCGATATCATCGAGGGCCGTACGCAACTGATCAAGGTCTGCAGTCGCGTAAGGTATAGTCAGGTCACTACCGAGAAATTCATTGACCTTGTTTGCAGCATCGGCAGCACGTTGTGCTGATCGGCTGGCCAGACGTACTTTTGCGCCACGACCGGCCAGCAGCCGCGCCGTCCGTCGTCCTACAGGGCCAGTGCCGGCCAGGACCAAGGCTTGCGCGGATTCCAAGTCCAGATGTCGGCTGGCCACATGAACTGCTGCTGCCGCAGTGGTGTTGGCGCCGTTGGCATCAACCATCACGGATACTGAAAGTGGGCCGAGAAATGATGCACGCACACGTCGAAGGATCTGGTCGCCGACGTCAACATCGCTGCCCCCAATAAAGATGGCCGTATGGCGAAGATCCTTTGCCCCACGGGTGAAAATAGCACCGTACACCAGAGATTGCACCTGATCGAGTGCGACCTGGCCATACGACAGCAACGATCCGACGCCGGCATCGATTGCGACAACACTATCAAAGCTACTTGGTTGCGGGTCGGTATCCAATTGGATCAGAATCGGTTGTTTGCGATGTTTGGCGGCCATCAGTGTTTATATGCTTGCATCACACATGGGCTGGTTGGAAGGTTCAGTTCCAGCCACGAATGGTATGGCTAAGGTCATCCACTAGCTGTTGCATGGGCATTGGTGGATTACAGTCCGGGGTATTGACAATTTCATTCTGATCGATTGCCCTAGCAACTCGCTGTACAGCACTAATGAGTGTTGAATGGTGTGGCCGGTCCATGGCGGCGGCGAGTTCAGGGTAGCTCATGGCCGTCTGTTGGCGTGCAAGGTATACCGCTAGTGACCGGGCAAGGACCACACGTCGTGTCCGGCCGCGACCTAGGATTTCATCACGACTGACATGCAGATGCTGAGTAACAGTGTCGATAATCAACTGCAACGTTACGGGTCGTGTGGGTTGCTCGTGATTTTCCGCTTCGAAAAGTTGGTTGAGTAGTGCATGTCCAACGGTATCGCTGCGATGATCTGCCTTTTGTGTCTGGGCGAGCATCGTGAGTGCATGTAATTTGTTCAGTGTGCCTTCCAGTTCGCGGACTGACCCTTGGGAGCGAGAGGCCAGGGCCTGGATGACGCTATCTAGCACTGACAAGCCTCGACGTCCGGCCAATGCGCGGATGATCTTGATTCGGGTGGCGGTATCAGGTGTGGTGATCTGTACAACCATACCTCGCATGCAACGGCTTATCAGTGCCTCTGAGAATTTCTTAATGAGTTTCGGGTGGCTGTCACTGGCAAGTAGTACCCGTGCTCCACTCATGTCAATTGCATCAAAACTGTGCAGGAACTCCTGCTGCGTGGCCTGTTTGCCCGCCAGAAAATGGATGTCGTCCACTGCAAGCAGATCCAGACGGCGTATTCTTTTTCGAAATGATTCGAGCCGACCGCCACGCATGGCGCCAAGAAATTCGTTCGTGAACCGCTCGGCTGTGGTGTAATGCACATGTGCCTCAGGTTGGCGTTGTTGCAACATGCCACACATGCCCTGTAGCAGGTGAGTTTTCCCGAGGCCACAGCCTCCGTGGATGAATAGTGTATTGGCCGGTCCGGGTGCTTTATGAACGAATTGATTGGCGGTGGCAAATGCCAATTCATTGCTGGGGCCAACGACAAAATCGTCCAACTGATGACGTAACGGCGGGTGTTGGGTAGTTATATTCCGCTGTACCGATTTGCGAATTAGCTTTGTAGTCTGCTGTTGAATTGGTTCGACTCGGCTGTCAACCGGCTGGTGACTGAATGTTTCCGCATCAATCTGCACCTTGAGGTTGACATGATTGCCCAACTCGTTTTCAGCGGCTTCGTGTAACTGGCGTTTGAAGTGTGTGCCGATCCAATCGGCGACAAAGCGATTAGGGACCTTTATGTCAAGCCGGTGGTGTTTGTCGTCATAGTCAAATTTTGCGGAGCCATTGAACCACATCCCGTATTTCTGGCGGCCTACTGACTGGGCAAGTCGATCAGTAATGCGCGTAATGACAGAGTCAGGTGAAGTGAGAATGCTCACTGTCACTCCATTTTGTAAACGGCCGGTTACTGGGTAGGCCGGTTGGGTTGTGACACGCTCGATGGCGTTTTGCCGGACACAAAATTTAGACTTGGATCCCTCCGTGTGTCGTCAAGGAAACAGCCATGTCTTTTGCCATTACCCTGATCGACAAGCAGCATTCCGTTACCGCCAAGTAGCTAAGATAAAAAGCACATCAATGCACTTCAACCGGCAATTGGTCGCGAACTGGGTCAATAGGTTCTCGCGCCCTGTATAAATAAGCATTTGAGCGTATAAATTTTTTTTTATCCACCGAAATCTTAGTCAATCAGGAAGATTTGTGGAAAAGCAGATGCATGCTTCTAAATTCTTTGTAGTCCTAGTTAAATAAATAAATTAATTAATTTGTTGTGTGTTACGGGGGTCAACTCTGTGGGACAACATGCACGAGCGCCTTTTTTACAGAGGATGATTTAAAGCGAAGTGAACGATAAAGCCGTAAGGCTGGTCCATTGGCGCTGTCCACCGCAAGAACCATGTGGGTGGCGGCGTATTTCAAAGCCATGCCCAACCCATAGTGAAGAAGTTTTCGGCCGATACGCTGGCCGCGCCAAGCAGGGCTGACACCCAGGTAAACGAGTTCGATGGTACTGTTTTGGGGTACAAGGTTGAGAAGCATGACAGCAACGGAGTCGTGACCGTGATAGACAGTGAACCAAAGGTCAGGGTCGAAAATGCCTGTTGCCATGTGTCCTGCAATAATGTCGTTAATCTGTCGCAGGCCGACTAGTCCGGGGCAATCGAGCGTGTCGTGATAGCTGGCTAGAATGGCTTGAGAAAATCGTTGTTTATGCTTTTCTATCCAGGTTGAAATGGTGAATGTGTTGTTTAGTTCGAGTGCCACCTGCTTTGCATATACGGCTCGCTGCATGTAGATCAGTTCGGCGAGTTCATCAAATCCGGCAGCCTGCAGGCCGTGGGATTCAACGTTTTGCCCCGGTTCAATCAATGCCTGTGCGAGACGCACGTTTTGTGGATTCAATGATTGACAGGCCCGCTCGATCAGGCGGGTGTAGATCTTGACGTGCGTTTGATCGTCGGCAGGTGAGATGAAGACCATGGCGGATCGGCCGGGACTGGGTACGATCAGCACCGCAGCCAGCATTTCGTTGGACCTTGTCGCAGACCACAACCCGTCGAGGCAGATCAACGTCCCTTCGGGAAAAGCCAGAAACGGATCAATCGTTGATTCTGGGCCGGATGGATTGCCGGTGAATATTAATGTTAGGGCCTGGTTGCGGTCTCCGAGAGGAACTTTGTCGATGACCACGGCCTCCGGATTGCGGGAGGAAGGTGGATGGGGGTTTGTTTTGGCCAATCCCGGCTTCGTGGTCTTCATGCTGTAGCCCATCTTTGAATGTCAATCTACTGACCGTACAATGGTGAGTCCGGTCGTCAAGCCTCGTGGTCCGGGAATTCCTTGGGCTGGTGTTTGAGGCCTCAAGGCAAGGGGTATAAAGGCGGCCTGTTGCGGGATTTTGTCTGGCTATGGCAGAGGATCTTGAGATGAGGTTCAGATCGGCTAGCGCGTTGGTATTGTTTGTTGGAGCCGCGACCCTGTTGTTGGCTGGTAGCACGGCAACCGCTCATCCCGAGCCGTCGCTCATTGGCCGGGTATGGCAGCTAAGCTTTAGATATAGCAAGCCTCGGGTCATAACCGTTCGCGGGCTCGATAATCGCCAACGGTGGTATTGGTATATGTCCTATACCGTGATCAACAATAGCAATGCAGAACAATTTTTTGTTCCAGAAGTCACTGTTGCGACAGATCGTGGTGATGTGATTACTGCGGGAAGAGGGGTCTTGGGAGGTGCATTTTCAGCTATCAAGAAAGAAATTGGTGATCCATTGCTTGAGAACCCCGCCCAGGTTTCCGGTCGGATTCTTATTGGCAAGGACCATGCAAAGGCAAGTGTGGTCATCTGGCCCGTATTCAGCAAGGACATTGACCAACTGACTCTTTTTGTTGCCGGTTTAAGTGGTGAAAAGCAGGCCATCTCGCACCCACTGACTGGTGAGGAAATCGTGTTGCGGAAATCACTGATGCTTTCATTTGATACACCAGGTACACCACATAGTCCCCAGCAGCATCAGGTCAAACTTCGATCAAAGCAGTGGGTGATGCGTTAATATGAGAAACCTCAGGCGGCATTGGCGATGAGCACGCGAGGTAAGCCTTCGTGGTCTTTTAATATCTGTGTCGGCGTTAGTCCCGGTGTTTGATTGGCAAGTTGAAGTACCTGTTTAGCTTGAGACGCAGCGATTTCCAAGACCAATTGACCGGTGTCTTTCATGTAATCGCGTGCCATGGCTAGCAGCGGGCGGATGACATTGAGGCCATCGATACCCCCACGAAGTGCATGGTGTGGTTCGTAATCTTTAATATTTGTGGCGACATGTCGCCATTCAGGGTCAGATATGTAAGGCGGGTTTGACACTAGATAGTCAAGTTTTTGGCCTGCAGGAATCGCAAGAAGCAAGTTTCCTTGGTAAAAACTGATCCGTTGATCAACATCACTGGCCTGGGCGTTCTGGCTTGCCACTTCAAGTGCATCGGTATGGATATCTGTTGCGATTACACGGCAACCTTTGAGATATCTGGCCAGCGCTACGGCGATTGCACCGCTGCCGGTTCCAATATCCCCAATGGTGATGTTACGGTTGCTACTATGATCTTCGCGTTGGATGACATGTTCCACGATCGTTTCTGTGCTGGGCCTGGGAATCAATACCGATGGATTCACTTGCAACATCATTGACATAAATGGTGCGTGTCCAGTTAGATATTGAACCGGCTCGTGTCTGGTGGCCCGTATCACGAGCTCCCGGAAGTTTGCTCGTTCGGCCATGCTCGTGGGTCGCTCGCTGTTCGTATAGAGTTCCAGCCGTGTGGTTTTCAGGACGTGTGCTAGGAGTAGTTCAGCTGCTAGACGTGGGGATTGGATCTGTTGTTGGGCAAAGTGCTTGGTCGTCCAGGTGAGTAACCGTCGCGTGGTCCACTGGTCTTCACGATAAGCGTTGGTGGCAAACATTGTGCAATTGTCGGCATTCATTTTGAACTCGCAACCAACTTGTGTTGTGATGGGTGAACCATGCATATAGCGTTGATGGCCAATACTGCTCATTTGACTGATGAACAGTCGATGTTTCGTTTCCTCGTGGTGGGACTTTTGGATGAACAGGTCCAGGTTATTCAGATGCTGCCACAAGGCGCCAGTGAAGTTACATTATTTGCGAAAAGCGTGATTTGGCAGGAAGGTCTTGGCGGTCATATCGGCCGGCTTGAAGTCGCCTCGCTGGCAGAGCAGCTTGTTGATCATCAGGTTAGTGTCCTTCATGCGCTCGATGGCCAGCTTTGGGCTCCGATTTTATATCTTGGGCGCCGACTGCAGTTGCCTGTTGTTTTAAGTGTGACTTCGGTGGGTCAGTTGAGTCAGATCAAACGTCTGCGTCGACGGATTTCAGGGAACTGTACAGCATTTTGTGTTGCGACCAAGTCCTTGGCCAAAGCGGTGAGCCGACTCGTGTCGGATTCAATTTTAGTCGAGGTCATCCCCTTGGGCGTCCCGATGCCATCGTGGTTTACTGGCCCGTCCTCGTTGGAGATTCCTGGTATTGTGATCACTGGAACGGGACGTTTAGATAGGGATTATCAGTTGGTGCTGGAGCAACTGGTGCGACTGGCAGCCCAGTATCCTAACCTGCTCCTGTTCTTTGAAGCTTTTGGGGGAGAGGATCAACGTCAAATTTGGCAGGCAGCGCAGCGGTTTGGCCTACACGGTCAGTGCAATTTCATCCCATCTCGACTGCGACGTCGCGATTGGCTGGCCGATGCCCGGATGCTCGTGGTTCCACAGGCATTGGGTGTGGCAAGAAGTATTGTATTGGCTGCGATGGCATGTGGGCTACCTGTTTTAGCTCAGCGTGATCCGTGGCTAGACTATCTTCGTGATGGTCAAACCGCCTGGCTGCTGGATGCGCCAGATAGCCAGTCGTGGGCACAGTTGCTGCGGCGGCCACTTGAGGACGTTGATCAGACACGCCGTTTGGTTGCCAGCGCACGACAATGGGTGGCCGGGCATCACACGGCTGCCATGCAGGTGTCAGAAATGGTTGATCTTTACCGGCGAGTTGCTGGAGAGGCTTATCCATTCCCAACCGGTGATCGCGTGGTTGTGGCCAGTAGTAACAGTCGTTAGTAAGTAAGAGGCAAAAGATGTGGGTTGCCGAAACAGTGCCGACGCTGCAGAAGTACCGTGTCCAGCTAGATGGGACCGTGGCGCTTGTGCCGACAATGGGTGCACTTCACCAAGCACATGTTGAACATATGCGAGTAGCAAAACGCATGGCCAAACATGTGATTGTGAGCATTTATGTTAACCCGGCACAATTTGGTCCCAATGAGGATTTCGAACGTTATCCACGGCCACTTACCAAGGATTTGGCAACATGCCGGGCAGAGTCGGTGTCAGGAGTTTTTTGTCCGGCCAATGAGAAGATGTATCCTTCTAGCAATTTGCCCGTTCAGATTGATGTGCCGCAATTGGGATCGATCTTGGAAGGAGAATATCGGCCGGGCCATTTTGCCGGTGTATGTCATGTGGTGATGAAATTGCTGCATCTCATTCAGCCAGATTTAGTGACCTTTGGCCGGAAGGATTTCCAGCAACTACGTGTCGTGGCCGCACTGGTGGCAGATTTGAATGTACCGGTTGAGATCGTATCCATTGGGACGATTCGCGATTCAGATGGTTTGGCGTTATCAAGCCGCAACGCTTATCTGGATGACGATGAGCGGCGTGCGGGACTTGGTCTTTATCGTGCCTTGGTGGAAGCACGACAGATGATTGAGATCCAGCGTGAAAGTAACACGCACCGAATTGAATCCCATATGCTTCAAGTTCTCGAATCACATCATGTCATGGCTGATTATGCGACCGTTCGAGATGCATCGACCTTGGCAGTGTTGTCTCAGATTAATCCAGATTGTTTAGACCGAATTGTCGGTCTGGTTGCCGGTCGCGTCGGAGCAATCCGTCTCATCGATAGTATGTGGATGGGTGAAGAGCCGAGCATTTAGCGAGTGCCAGCATTATCTGGTTTCGTGCTGGATATGGGAGATGGCGGGTTGGGCATCGGGGTCTGAGGTGTGTGGGGAGTGGATTTGGTGTCAAATGATTGAGATAGCCGGGGCATTTGTTTGGGTTGCTGGTAAGACGGTCTGACTGACAGCGGCACCATCACGCGGCGATTTTCCTTGGCGAGATTCTTGTTTGATCCAATATGGGTTTGAATCCGTGTTTGAAGTTGTACCTTCAAATTACTTTTTATGAGATTGGCGACAACTTGATCGGATGGGGACTGCTGTTCGGCATCTCCCTGTGCCGAGGCAAGTATTGACTCGATAGATCGTAACTCGTAAATGGTGTTTGCCGGGATCAACTCAAGAAATGCACCCTCACTTCTGGGTGCCGCATTGAGGTGGAACTTGTTTTTTGTATCAATCGCCACGTAATCGAGGCGGTCAACTCGGGCTATAA
>CAUZIY010000141.1:0-8043 GCA_963579995.1 Phycisphaerae bacterium | reverse complement strand
TCACCAGGCTTGGGACCACAACTGGATGTCGCCGATGGCGAGGCTGAATAGGGCAGGATGGTGTAACACATCCCCACCACCCCGACCGCACCGGCGTAGATATAAGGAATACCATGCTTCACCGCCACATCGTTAACCAAGAACCGCGTTTCAAAATTATCGACTCCATCCACAATGACATCGCAACCCTCAATCATAGGTTCTATATTGGTGTGGTTCAGATCATCGACCACCGCGGTTACTTTTATCTGCGAATTAATGCTGCCGATCTTCTCTTTCGCAGCCACGGCCTTGGGAATTGCATTTTCAACGTCAGACTCATCGAAAAGGATCTGACGCTGCAAGTTTGTTATCTCAATGTAGTCGCGATCAACAATAACCAGATGCCCAACACCTGCTCGCGCCAAAGTATTCGCCACCACGGTACCAAGCGCACCGCACCCAACGATCAACACTTTTGATTGAAGTAGTTTTCGCTGCCCGGCCTCCCCAAAACCCGGCAAAAGCATCTGGCGATGATAGCGTTCAAGTGACGCTGACACCGATCTGGGTTGGGGATTTTTCACGATCTAATGAATAAACGAAGAGGACCGTGGAGTACAATAGTGGACTCCGGCATAGGCCATTATGGAATACGGTGACTTCTCAACGCCCACCAAACTACCCCGCGACCAGGCTGCCGCCTTCTACGGGATCCACCTTGACTTTCTGGCTAATCAGAAAGTCGAGCGCTGCTTGAATTTCCTGTTCCTCACCGGTAAACAATACTGCCATAATACCGATGTCCTTTTGAACACTGGCTTGGCGAATATCGAACATCACATTTGGATATTCCCGCGTCATTCGCCAGAGACAGGGTTCATTCTGTCGGCCTTCATCAAAAGTCAGCCAGCAACGACGAGTTGTTTGTGCCATGGTTCAGTGCCTTATGATCTACCCACGCCTGTTATCCGCCGGCAATTGCCGGAATGATCGAGAGTTCATCGCCGGAAGAAACCGCTGTATCCAAATTATCCAGAAAACGGATATCTTCGTCGTTTAGATAGACATTGATGAATCGATTCAGTTCGCTGTCATTCTTGAACAATCGCTTGCCAAGTTCAGGATATTCACCAGTTAACGCAGTGAGAACCTGTTTAACAGAACTCCCTTCAAGATCAATCGATTCTTGTCCTCCGACCTGCGGTCGTAGAGCAGTTGGAATCAGTACAGTCACAGCTAAGGACATTTAGGTACTCCTTCATCTACACTTACGCAATAATTGGATGCAGCCTGCGGAGAGGCTGAAACCTTCGACTGACACGTAGTTGTCTCATCGATCTGACTCACCAACTCATCAAACTGGGTGAGTTTGGCATCAATGATCGGTACATCAGGGAAATTGCCGACCTCGGCGAGGACGTCGACCGTCTTAAGACCGTTACCGGTAATACAAATACAGATCGATTCATCACGACTGATATGCCCCGACTCAATAAGTTTAATAGCACATGCCAGAGTTGTACCACCAGCAGGTTCGGTGAAGATCCCTTCGGTCGTGGCCAACAGTTTCAACGCATCAATGATCTCCTCGTCCGCTGCAGAAGCCGCATGGCCGCCTGATTTGTTAACGACGTCAATAACGTAATAACCATCGGCTGGGTTTCCGATAGCAATACTCTTGGCCAATGTATTGGGTTTTTGGGGGTGAAATAGTTCCTTGCCCTCCTGGATCGCTTTTACTACCGGACTACATCCCTCTGCTTGGGCAGCGTGGATCTTGGGCTTGTTGTCATCAACAATGCCAAGCGTGATCAACTCTTCATATGCCTTATGAACCTTGGGCAGGATGGTCCCGCCAGCCACCGGCACAATTGTGTGTTGCGGCAGTTGCCAACCTAATTGCTCAGCGATTTCAAAACCATGAGTTTTTGCGCCTTCGGTATAGAACGGGCGCAAGTTGACATTAACGATCGCCCAGTTGTACTTGTCCGCAATCTGGCTGCACAGACGGTTCACATCATCGTAGTTACCTCTAATCTTGACCATGCGCGGCCCGAATACCAGGGAACCAATAATCTTTCCCTGTTCCAAATCGTGAGGAATAATCACACAAGCTCGCAAACCCGCCCGCGCTGCGTGGGCAGCAACGCTATGTGCCAAGTTACCCGTCGAGGCACAGCCAACCGTATCAAATCCAAATTCGATCGCCTTGGTCAATGCAACTGAGACCACGCGATCCTTGTAAGAATAGGTTGGGTAATTAACGCTATCATCTTTAAGATAAAGTTCACGAACGCTCAATTCCCGAGCCAAGTTGTCTGCCTTGATTAAGGGCGTGTAGCCTGACCACTGACCAACAAGCGGCGCCCCTTCAATTGGCAGCAAGTCCTTATACCGCCACAACGATCGTGGCCCAGCCTCAATTGACTGACGCGTGACCCGACCTTGCATCTGATCGTAATCGTAAGCAACTTCTACAGGCGCAAAATCGTTATCGCACACTGTACGTGGTTCGATCGGATACTCGGTTTCACATTCCTTGCAACGCAGGGATTGGACATAACTCATAGCGCTACTCCTAACCTTACCTTCTCCGTATCGCCAGACATAAAAAAACCCTTCTTAATTTGATAAGAATGGGCATCTGGTTCGCCGATTGAGCGTCGGCTGCTTCTTATCTTCCCCTGCGGCCGCTAGTCTCAGCGCTCCGTCAAGGCGGGATTTCGCACTATTTTCCCTGACTGGAATCGGAATAATTCCGACGAATCAGAGAGGTTGCGGTGGCGTCATCGGGCCCGTCCCTCAGCCACTCTCGATAAAAGGCGATATTCAATTTTCAACTAGTTTACCGAACGAAGTCCTTTTGGTCAATGATTTTTTATCTTCGTGATGGATTGCCGGTCTACCACGCAAAATGCGCGAACGCGCGATTCGCATCGGCCATCCGATGCATGTTCTCACGGATGGTCACGGCCTTGCCTTCGCCCTTGGATGCATCCATCAATTCTTTTGATAAACGTATATACATTGGTTTACCTGAATCAGCTCGCGCCGATTGAATAATCCAACGGAATGTCAGGCTCTGCTGGCGCTTTCTGTTGATCTGCATCGGCACCTGATAGTTTTGACCACCAACCCGTTTCGACCGGACCTCAACCGATGGACGTACTCGACCTACGGCCTTCTCAAAGACTTCAATGGCTGACGGCTCCCCCTTCGTCCGTTTTTCAATTTCGTCTAACGCCGCATATACGACTTTCTGTGCAACAGCTTTCTTACCGTTACCCATAATACTATTGATGAAACGTGACAGCACCTTTGACCCATACCTGGGATCAGGCTTGAGTTGTGCTTCGGCTTTGGTGATTCGTCCGGCCATTATATTTCCTTAATAGATGCGTCAGGGCATGATCTGCCTTCAGACACCTTATTTGCCTCGTTTGACACCGTACTTACTACGGCCCTGCGACCGACCATCCACACCAAGACAATCCAGGCTACCGCGGATCACGTGATATCGCACACCAGGCAAATCTCGGACACGACCACCACGAATCAGGACAATACTGTGCTCCTGAAGATTGTGCCCCTCACCACCAATATATGCCGTCACTTCCTTACCGTTACTCAGACGAATTCTCGCCACCTTACGTAAAGCTGAGTTGGGTTTTTTGGGAGTGACGGTCTTGACCTGAAGGCAGACCCCTCGCTTCTGCGGACATGCGTCGAGATCCTTGACCTTACTCTTGGCCTTGGGGGTTCGCCGTGGCTTTCGGACTAACTGGTTGATTGTGGGCATAGCGATCCTGTCATGGTGAAAAACCGAAGCCTAGAAGTATACCCTGAGAGACCGATAGCACGCAACGTAGCAATCCACCAACCCGATGATGCTCAGTTGGAGACCTCTACTAGCACTCTTTCTAGGCTCTCAACGTGCCTGCTCATTGAAAGCCTGTCCGCCAGACCTTCGGTGGCACGGGCACAACTGGCCCGTTTGCCTGAATCACTTAGCTGGACCATGGCGTCTGCCAGTGCTACGGCGTCAGCCGGATCGGCCAAAACGCACCCCGTGGGCTGTCGAGGGCCCGTTTCCGAGGCACTGAACCCCGACCCACCGGCCCCTGCCACCCAGTCACTGGCGCCGTTATAGGCGGTCGTAATGACCGGGGTACGCATCATCAGCGACTCGATGGCCACCTTGCTCGACGGGTCGTAGTAGGTCGGTAGCACTGTAACGTCTGCACCACAGTAAAGCTCCGCCATCCGATCGGTTGGACCAATGAATCGCAAACGGTCGCGTACACCGTGCGCAACCGCAGACGCCTGAATCCCATATTGCATGGGTCCAGCGATCATGACCACTGCCTCTTGACCTCGTTGGCTCAGGATCTTCATGGCAGCCAATACGGTGTCAATCCCCTTGAGCCGTGGATTGTGTGCTGCGAATAGAAATGCTGGCGTATCAGCGTTAATCCCAAAACCATCCCGAATTGTCTTGCGCCAATGGCGTCTTTGATCCGCACTCGGATCCGGCATGTCACTTCCATTTGCAATAACCTCGATCATTTCGGAATTGACTGCATAGTCATTCTCCAATTGCCGGGCTACATATCGGCTTACAGCGCAAAACCGTTTAACTTGCAGATCTGACAGCGTTCGGCGCTCAAGAGCCAACTGTATCTGGAGTTTTCCAGACATTGCCTGCGACAGTTTTTTCATGGTACGGCGAGTCCGCGAAGCTCTCATGGCAACATTACGCCGGGCTGTCTCGCGAATCGTACCACTTCTTGGCTGCACCACTGCAGCTGGTGCAGCAGTGGTCACTGATAAACTTGAATCGAATTCGCCTTCACTCAGTCGTTTTCGTGCCCAGTTGGCAAACCGGTACAACTGGATCATGCCCAGCCGCCGGCGCGGCGTAGCCGAATCGACAGTAATCCCATTAAAACCACGCAGCGGGGGTGACCACCATGTTAGGATAGTCACCTCATGGCCACGATCACGCAGATGGCACGCAATCTGTGCCGTGGACTTCTCTGCCCCCCCTCCAGCGGGATCAAACCGTTCAATCACAATGGCAATTTTCATGGAAGGATGCCAAATCAGGGCTGAGACCGAAGGGCCGAATGAATTAAGAATAGCCTGCTGAACGTGCCACTGAACTGCCTTGGTGTTGCCCTTTATATTTCAGTTCGTCATTCCATCCAACCAGTTCGCCAACATGCTCAAAGACCATCTGGGGATTGATCCTAGTCATACATCGATGATCCAACGGACATTGTCGAAGTTGGCAGGGACCGCAGTCGACATCCACGCGAACCTGGCGGTCAACAGCCACACCCGTTTCAGTCCAAGCAGGGTCAGTGGGACCAAAGACGCTGATGGCTGGTGTCCCGAGAGCTGTAGCCATGTGTCTTGCACCGGTATCGTTACAAATAACCACAGACGCTTTCCGTACAACCGATTTGAACACTTTCATATCCACGCCATGTCCTGGCAAATCAAAAATCGGCCGACTGGCCCTATCGATAACCTTTTGCAGCAATGGGCGTTCTTTGGCCGCCCCACCGATCGCCACAAACGCGCCCAATTCATTAACACAACGATCAGAAACGGCCGCAAAACGTTCGATGGGCCAAAGCTTCGCATCACCAAATGAAGCCCCCGGATTGATAACCACAAGGGGATTCTGCCGGGACCAGCCTGCATCAACAAGTAAATCTTCGGCTCGTTGATCATCACCGGGTCTCGTAAACAACCGCATTGTACGGTCAATGTGTTCTGCCCCGAGGTACCGCGCGATGGCCAAGTAGTAATCCAAGGTTGGTACCGGCACAAATGCCCCGAGTTGACGTCTGGGTGCAAGCCGGTCAGTAAGTAGAAACCCACGGCCGTTACGATCATATCCCACCCGCCGTGGTATCCCCGCGAGCATGGCGGTTAGGGCCGATCGGATGCCATTTGGTAACAGAACGGCTGTATCGAACTGTCCGGCAGCCAGTCGCCGTACAACCCCGAACACCCCCCCCTGATCCCCGTCACGCTGAATCTTGATCTGCGGCGGCCAAGCGGACAGGATACCATCAATCCATGGGCACGCGTCCAATAGGGGGCGGTTGGATCGGCGTGTAAGTGCCGTGATATGTGCCGTTGGATACAGGTTTCGTAACGCCCGAAGTGTCGGTGTTGCCATCACCGCATCACCCACCCATGTCGGCATAATGACGAGTAACCTGTTGGCTTGACGGTATTGCGAACTTTGATTCATCATCAGGATTATATCACAGGTGACCACCATGCTTCATGTTGCGATCTACCAGCCCAAGATCCCACCCAATACCGGTAACATCGCCCGCCAATGCGTGGGAATGGGAGCCTGCTTGCATCTGATCGGGCCACACGCACTGGACCTGTCAGATCGTGCTGTACGCCGCGCAGGCCTTGACTACTGGCCACATCTTCAACTTATCGAACACCAAACCCCTGAAGCGTTCCTTGGTTGGCTTGGGGATCGTAAGCCCTGGCTGGTTACCAAGTATGGGTTGCTGAGATATGACCAACCTGCTTACTGTAAGAACGCGGTGCTGGTTTTCGGGAATGAAATTGATGGCTTACCTGTCACATGGCGGCAACGCTGGGCACAGCAGACGGTATACATCCCCATCATGGGTGAAGTGCGCAGCTACAACTTGGCTAACGCAGCTGCCATCGTGACAGCCCATGCTTGCCTGGTTAGCGGGATATACGAATGCAATTGCGATGGGAATTAAGATGCTGCTGGTACCCGGGATAAATCATAAACACCTCACGAAGGGTGCCGCTACAAAGCTTACTGCCAGAAAATAAAATGCGAACATGAACCTACTTGCTTGCCAGCCTTCCTGGAAATTGCATATCTACTTTTACAATCAATCTCGTGAAACTTCATTCAAGACCGTGGTGTAGATATCTGCATCCGGATCACTAAAACAGCAAAAGATGACCCGCCTTGGCAACCTGTGCGTCTTGAGCCATTCATACGTACGGACAACAGCAATGTTTGCCGCACGAGCTTTTGGAAACCGGTAGATACCGGTACTGATGGCGGGAAATGCAATGGAGTGGATATTTTCCCCAGCAGTAAGTTCCAGGCATCGGTCATAACAGGAAGCCAACAATGCGTCTTCGTTAGATCTTCCGCCATGCCACACTGGCCCCACCGTGTGGATGATGTACTTTGATGGCAGTTGATACCCCTTTGTAATCTTGGCATTTCCCGTATCACAACCATGGAGGGTTCGGCATTTCCCCAGCAGTTGTGGCCCTGCTGCACGATGTATCGCCCCATCCACACCACCACCGCCGAGCAAGGTCGTGTTCGCTGCATTAACAATGACATCTAGAGATAACGTGGTAATATCACCAGTGATTACTTAAATGCGATCAAGCAATAACGAGTTCAAACCCTGTTACCCATAAACGTATGAACTTGTCAGTTGGCCAGATAATCACAAACCATCTTTCCGTAAGCCAACTGGAGAGTCGAGGATTTCTTTCAGGACAATTGCGCTACGCAGCGATCGACTTGCCAAAAGCTTATCGATTCGCCTAGTGGTCGTGGCTTGGGGTTCAGCGACCGTGAGATTAGGGGGCATGTCAGGCAGGACGAGCGAACCGACACGACTCACATCATCACCCTGATTGTCATGCCCGATGCTGGACTGTAGAGGCGACCTGTCACCCAATGGCTGGACCCTAGTTGACCATTTCTCAAGGTGCCGCTGCTCAAGGGAAGTTTGCGGAGTATCGCCCGCTTGTTCAACGGAACGTGGTCTTGATACGGGAGGATCTGCCTGAGTAACAGGTAGCTGCCCGTCAACTTCCTGCTGGCGCAAGACCGCGGCTCTTTGCTCGTATAGCTCCTTGGCACGTTGCCGCTCGCTATTTTCAGGGATCCTCAAATTGGCAGGCACAGTCGTTTCCGAATCAGAATAAACCCCGCCCTGGCCCGTTCGACGTTGTTGGGTGCGTCGCTCTAACTGCTCATCCAACGATGTATGCCGAGATGGTGTTTGTGGTGCA
>CAUZIY010000140.1:0-8073 GCA_963579995.1 Phycisphaerae bacterium | reverse complement strand
GTGGATCTAGTCATGGACCTCGATGATCTTTGCTTCAACTTGTTCTAAATCAACCAAGGCCACGGTGCTGCGATTGGTGACCCAACCGCAACATTCACCAGGATTAACAAACAATTTTCCGTCCTTGGCTTCATTGACCACGTGGTGGCTGTGACCGGTGACCACAATATCAGCATCAGCATAATCTGCTGGTTTGAGCCAATCGATAAAATGGTGCATGACGATTTTCTTGCCATTTAGTTGGATGTGCAGGGGCCCATCAACCAGGTCGGGTAAAACCTGTTTTAAGCCCTCGCGTTCACCGTCATTATTGCCGTAAATGCAGTAGAGAGGGGCTGTCAATACCCCCGGCGCAATCAGTTTGGCTGCAAAGGGGGCAATGTAATCACCCGTATGGAGTACTGCATCGACTTTCAATCGTATAAAAAGGGCCACGGCCCGACGAAATGTGGGTAAACGGTCGTGCGTATCGCTGATGACGCCTATCTTCATACGGATCTTGGTACCCCACCGGAGCCAAGGATGGCAGAACGGGCATCCGCAGTTTCTTCCGAGGATACCCATTGGGATGTTAAATCCTGATCCGGCCTGTGTTGCATCTTACAGTTCCCTTGGAAGGATGGATAGGTGAACATTTCGGGCTCATCGGGACTCATGTTTCCTAAAGACCGTTGTCGGTGGTTCGATAAAGATAATCAGATTTCCCTCGAAAACATCCGGATCTACCCTGCAATCAGTTGCCAGCGGGGGGGCTGCTGTGGCTACAATGCAGCCAAAACAATCCGGAGATACAAATGGGCCTCTACAACTTCCATCGTGTTTTTATTATCGTCGCCATACTATTTGATGTTGGTTTTTCGATCTACTGTTACCAGAAATACCAAATGTCAAGCGAGTATTTGCATGTTGTGATGTTGATTGGTTCCAGCGTGGTGACATTGGTGTTGGTGGCCTACCTGATCTATTTCAACCGGAGTCTGGCAATCTTGCGATCGATGGCTTCTGATCGGATCAAGCGATGCCACAGTTGCCACTATGACCTGCGTGGAACGTCAGAGATCGATCATGACTGCTGTCCCCAATGTGGGGCAGAATTGGCCGCAACACCCTCAGCAAAAGCCATGCAGGCCAAATGACTTTATGTCAGGTGATGTGAAGCACGTTTAGGTAGGCCTTGACGGTCTGTGCAAGTCCCTGCCAGATCGCATCGGCAATCAGTTCATGACCGATCGACACTTCGAGGATGCCAGATACCTGTTGACAGAAGAACTGCAGGTTGTGCACGTTCAGATCATGCCCGGCGTTGAGGCCGAGTCCCAGATCTTCAGCAACAGTCGCAGTGTGGATATAACGCTCAATTATTGATTCCGGGCAGCCAGCGCGAAAGGCAGTGGCATAGCTTTCCGTGTACAACTCGATGCGGTCAGCTCCGGTCTCCGGTACATGCCTGGCTTGATTTACATCCGGATCCATAAACAAACTGACACGGATATCCTGTGCCTTGAGGGCACTGGTGATCGGCCTGAGTCGGTGCGTATCAGCGATCATATCCCAGCCATGATCGGAAGTTGCTTGAGCTGGACTATCGGGAACCAGGGTTGCCTGTGTGGGTTTGGCATGGCTGACAAGGTCCATGAACCGGCCTTCGAAAGGGTTGCCTTCAATGTTGAATTCAATTTCTGGATACTCTTGTAGCACATGCGCCAGTTCGTAAACATCTGCGGGAGTAATATGTCTCCCGTCAGGCCTTGGGTGTACGGTGATCCCCTGTGCACCAGCGTCGATACACGTGCGTGCAGCAGTAATTACATCTGGTATGCCATAGCCTCGGCTATTCCGAAGCAATGCAATTTTATTAAGATTCACACTGAGTTTGGTCGTGGTCAGCGCCGCCTTCTAAAAGCATCCGGCATATCCCCAATGGACCGGGTAGGTTCCTACAAAATTGACAAGTTGACTTTTGATATCGCCACCTTGGTGGTTCAAGTGCAGTCCGGCAGTCATTACGTGCCAGCCCGGTTCTTAACCAGGTCATCGACTACACTCGGGTCGGCAAGTGTGCTTGTGTCGCCAATCTGGTCTGTTTCATTCTCGGAAATTTTCCGGAGGATGCGTCGCATGATCTTTCCGGAACGAGTTTTTGGCAGACCAGGAGCCCACTGGATCACATCCGGTGATGCGATAGGTCCGATCTCCTGGCGAACGTGCTGGATGAGTTCTTTCTTGAGATCATCTGAGTATGATTCTCCAACCTTGAGTGTGACATATGCATAGATGCCTTGTCCCTTGATATCGTGCGGAAAGCCGACCACCGCGGATTCGGCAACAGATGGATGCGAGACAAGCGCGCTTTCCACTTCAGCGGTACCTAATCGGTGGCCAGAGATGTTCATTACGTCATCGACTCGACCCAGTAGCCAGTAATCACCGTCAGTATCGCGCCGGCAGCCGTCACCAGTGAAGTACATTCCCTTGAATGTACTGAAATAGGTGTCAACGAATCGCTGATGGTCCCCCCAAGTGGTTCGCATGATTCCAGGCCAAGGCTTTTTGATGCAAAGCTTGCCACTTTCTCCGTCAGGTAACTCCTTGCCTTCATCATCCACGATCACGGGCTCGACACCAAAAAACGGTCGCGATGCACTTCCTGGTTTGAGCAAGTGCGCGCCAGGAAGGGGGGTGATTAATATGCCGCCTGTTTCCGTCTGCCACCAGGTGTCGATAACCGGGCATCGGCTTTTGCCCACCGTCCGGTGATACCAGAGCCATACCTTTGGATTAATTGGTTCTCCAACAGTACCCAGCAGTTTCAGGCTCGATAAATCACGTGATGTGATGGGTTCCTCGCCTTCTCTCATAAGCGAGCGGATTGCGGTCGGAGCGGTATAGAATTGTGTGACTTTGTACTTGTCGCAGATGTCCCAAAATCGTCCGGCATCCGGGTAGGTGGGGATCCCTTCGAACATTGTCGTTACGGCCCCGTTGGCCATCGGTCCATAGATGATGTAGCTGTGGCCAGTGATCCAGCCGATATCAGCGGTACACCACCAGATGTCGCCATCTTGATAATCAAAAATATTCTTAAACGTGGTCGCTGCATAGACCATGTAGCCACCGGTTGTGTGGAGCACCCCTTTGGGTTTGCCGGTTGAGCCCGAGGTGTAGAGGATGAACAGCGGGTCTTCTGAGTCGAGCCATTCCGGATCGCAATTCTCGCTGGCATCAGCCATGTGGTCATGCCACCACAGATCACGTTCGGGTGTCATCGGCACGTCATTTCCAGTTCGCTTGACCACCACGACATGTTCAATACTTGGGCATTCTGCGACCGCCTTGTCCGCCTTGGTTTTCATCTCGATATCGTTCTTGGGCCCGCGTATCGCGGTGTCCTGTGTGACCAATACCTTGCACGATGAATCGTTGATGCGGTCACGAAGTGAATCTTCACTGAATGCACCGAAAACAACCGAATGAATGGCGCCAATTCGTGCACAAGCCAGCATTGCAATCGGCAACTGCGGGATCATTTGCAGGTAGAGGCAGACACGGTCTCCCTTAGTCACGCCGATTGATTTGAGAACATTGGCGAACTTGCAGACTTCGCGGTGAATCTGTCGGTAAGTAAACTTGGCCTCATCACCCGGTTCGTTCCCCTCCCAGATAATTGCAGTTTGATCGCCCCGGTTTTCAAGATGTCGATCAAGGCAGTTGACGGTGATATTGGTCTTTCCGCCCAGGAACCACTGGATCTCGACCTTATCTGTGAAGTCATAACTGGAAACACGATCCCACTTTTTGTGCCACACGAATTGGGAGGCGATTTCACCCCAGAACTTGTCTGGGTTTTGGATCGAATCTTTATACATTTGGTCGTATTGATCAAATGACTTGACGTGGGCCGTATCTGTGAAGGTTGATGGTGGTGCGAAAGTTTGGGCTGATTGACTTCGGCTTTGAGTATTTGTCTGGTTCATCAGATTGACTCCTTACGAGCCCCAGATTATTGAGGGCGTGATTTTAACGGGAATGAGTCGTGTTCAGCGCATGTGGAATCACCGATTTCGTTTGCTGGATTCAACTGCGAGATCTTGATCATTCCACCAACTCATCAGCTTAGAGCCATCCGGCATTTCGGGCAAGAAACTAGCACGCCATGCCCGGTTGAGACCCGGGCCGAGGTGGAACAGGGGCGGCGTCAATAATTGCGTACTTTCTGTGGGGAATGGCATTTCCACCAGCACAAGATAAAAACATACCAAGACATCAATTTTCTTGTAGACCAGTTGGTGTCTTATCGATCCCTGCACCGAGTGGTCTTATGGCACGTTGTGAATTGCCAGGACACCACCAACAGGCAATGTGTAACTGGCATGGTCATCTGGTATTAGGGCCGTGGCCACGATGGACAACTGGCAGGCGTTGTGCATTTGATCAATGGACGGCTGGTCCCAATCTCCTCCTCAGGGCCACCAAGGTGCCGATCGGGATTTGTGATATTTTATTGGGGTCGTTCTGTGTCGATATGTTATCTAGGAACAATTAACAAGGTCAGGCCAGCGGTTTGTGGATCCTCTTCGCAGTATTTTTGAATGGTCAGGAAAAGTGCAGAATGTCTTTTGCCACAAACATCCTGATCCGCCCCAAACTCCTGAGTCACCACGGACTGCACCATGCCGCTCGCCATTGATTGCTACAACCTCTTGCATACACCTATGCCACCATCACTGGCTGGACTGGATGAATCCCGCCTCTGTCAGCTGTTGGCACGTGGTAGGTGGGCTGGGACCGGGATTTGGGTGGTTTGTGATGGTGTGATCAAGCCAGGGGGAATTGGGCAATCACCAGTCCACCAGGTGGAACTGGTCTATTCAGGGCCTTCTCGATGTGCTGATTCTGTGATCATGGAAATGGTTGCCGCCAATTCAGCTCCACGTCGACTTACCATTGTAAGCACGGATCGTCAGATTCGTGCTGCGGCGCGTCGTCGCCGGTGCCAGGTGGTGACGAGTAAGCAATTTATTTCTGAGTTGCTGCAACTGCTTTTTGATCCATCAATGGGGGGTCATGTAGACCCGGAAAGCCACAGGCACACGGCCCTATCAGGTCAAGAGGTAGACCAGTGGCTGAAGACATTTGGCGTCAATGACCAATCACTGGATCATGACCCCCTCAAGCCGTTCTACGATCGTCCAATCAAAGACCATTGAGTTTTGGATGCTAGAGTATGTGGGTAGAACTTGACCGAATGCAATTGGCCTAGTCCAATTGGGCCTTAGGGCGGTATCTGGACCGTCCAATCGTCGAGCCGATATTGGTGAATTCATATGACGATAACCCCCGACAATGACATGACCACCGTTGTGAACCGCCAGCCCCATTATAAGCGGGTGCTTCTCAAGATCAGTGGTGAGGCGTTCTGCGGTGAAAATGGATATGGGATCAACGGCGATGAACTAGAGTTGATCACCAAGCAGATTGCAGATGCTCATGACCTGGGTATTCAACTGGCGGTGGTCGTCGGCGGAGGCAATATTATTCGTGGCAGGTCCTTGGCCGAACAAGGCCAGATCGCCCAAGCCACGGCAGACTACATGGGTATGCTCGGGACCGCGATCAACGGGTTGGCGCTCAAAGAACGTCTTGATCAGACGGGGCACCCTGCACGTGTACTCAGTGCGATCAACCTGACTTCCGTTGCCGAGAACTTCATCCGCGGACGCGCAGTGCGCCATCTGGAGAAAGGGCGAATCGTGATTTTCGTATCGGGAACCGGTAACCCATTTTTTACGACGGATACGGCTGCTGCACTTCGAGCGACCGAAATCGGGGCTGACGTGTTACTCAAAGCAACCAAAGTGGATGGTATTTATGATAAAGATCCAGCTGTGCATCAAGATGCCAAGCGGTTTGACACATTGAGTTATCAGCAGGCAATGGATCAGCGTCTGGCGGTCATGGATCTGACGGCATTTAGTATGTGCATGGAACATAATATTCCCATTGTCGTTTTTGATATGAAGACACCGGGTCACATCGCTGACGTTGTGGCAGGAAAACCATATGGAACACAAGTGACCGCCAGTAACTAGTTAATGCTTTCAATGATAATTAGAACCCTGAGCAGCGTAGACTGAATCGGGAATTGCGGCGACGAAATGAGGCTAGTGTGGTCTAACCGTAATATCTTGCGAGGATAAGTGATGGACCTTGATGAAGCGCAGCTGACTGCTGAAGAAATGATGGAGAAATCGACTGATTACCTCAACAACGAGCTTGCTGGTGTGCGCACCGGCCGGGCATCGACAGGTCTGGTTGAGTTTCTCAAAGTAGACTATTACGACTCGCCGACGGATCTGCGACAACTCGCCTTGATCAGTGTGCCGGAACCAACTCAATTACTGATCAAACCATTTGATCCTTCAACAAACACACTCATTATCAAGTCCATTCAGAATGCGGGGTTGGGCCTTAATCCCATCGCAGAAGGAAAACAGATTCGCCTCAATTTGCCGGCACTAACCGGTGAGCGGCGTGCACAACTAGGCGGGTCAGTCAAACAGATGGGTGAACAGGCGAAAATCGCAATTCGAAACGCTCGTCGTGATGGCAATAAGCACGTCGATGCCGCGGTCAAGGATAAAACCCTGCATCTCAGCGAAGATGACGTCGAACAGGCCAAGAATGAAATCCAGGAGCTTGTCAAGAAATATGAAAAACAGGTTGATCAGATGGTCGAGGAAAAGTTGCAGGAAATCAATGAAATGTAGGCTGGCTGTCTTGGCCGTTTCCTGATCGGAGTGTTCTCATGACAAGCTTTGCTGGGCGGATCGCAATGGTGGGCTTGCTGTGTGCTACGGTCTTCGTGGTGCAAGATCGAGCATCAGCTCAACCAAGTGATCCGGGGGATGGAACCAAGCAGCGCAAGGATGTTCTTGCCCGGGCCGTTGAACTACTGATTGCTGATGCCAAGCTTCTTGATAAATATAACCTGCTCACGCTTAACGAGGAAGATAAGTCAGCCTATCAGTCTCATTTGAGTCGACCTCACCCGGCCCTGAGTGGTTGGGGTGGCGATGAAGTGGCAATGGTCCTCAAGCGTATGATTCGGCCCTTCACTTCCAATGCCTATCGTGATGCCTACATCCGGTGGCATTTAATGTGGGTTGTTAAACAATCCGAACCCAAGCAGCTACGCAAGGCCAGCGGCGCTCTACTTAAATTGGTTGAGTATATGCCACCTCCGATCAATCTTTCGGAGCGTCCTGAATGGCGACTGGAACCCGAAGAGATTGGCAACAAGTACTACAACCTGATCGATTTCATTTCCGTCATTGTGGGTATTCCACCTTTTGATAAGCGATATGAGCCTCCAGGATCCTTTGACTACATGACCTCGGCACGTAAGACGGAAGCCGAGACCATCTTTGCCGAAGCCAAGGCGTTAAGGGACCAATTTGAAGTTGTCACGGATGAGGAGGCACAGTCGTACAACCAGCGGGTAAGATTTGTGAACTGGGCCATTCGGCAATACCGGGGCGAATTGATCTACGCGCTTGTGTGGACAGGCGATCCGAAGGTTGCTCAAAGAATCGTCAGTGCAATTGATCGTCATGCCTCACGGGGGAGTGGGCTGGCTACGGACCTGTTGGATTTTCTTTACCAAGGTGCGTTCGAAGGGGCTCTGGACCTCTATGAACCGCACGTTTTGGATAAGATGCGCCAGCAATTGCTCACGGCTGCAAAGAGGGAAGAAGGATGGGGGACATACGGTGGCCAGCATCGCAATTTCTCCGACTACGCCTTTCACATGATCCAATTGCTGGAAGAACCCAGTTTGGCGGGGGTTGGCGGACATCGTCCTCCGCCCGACAACTTACCTTGATGCTCTAGAGTCAAGACGAGGTTATTGCCCTCGTCTTGTATGAGGGCTTTACCCTTATGTGCAGCAATGGATTGGCTATAAAAGAAGATCAGTGTCCCAAGTCAATGCTGTTGATTCTGGCAGTCGTGCTTTGCGTTGTAGGTCGGTCGCCGTGCCTGGGAACCACAGGTTCACTGCCCGAGGGTGCCGAT
>CAUZIY010000139.1:0-8238 GCA_963579995.1 Phycisphaerae bacterium | reverse complement strand
ACCACCGATCGAATCCAATGTAATCAACTTTAGGGATTTGCCTGTCGGTGAGCATCTGCTTGAACTTTACCTTCCCAGTCAGTACATGGCGGTTACAGTTCGTGACTTGCAGATCGATGCGGATGCAACGGTGCAAAGATGGGATGAACATCGTCCGCGGATCGTGTTATACGGCAGTTCCATTACCCACTGCCGCCATGCTGCTGGTCCCAGCGAGACCTGGCCTGCTCTGGTTGCACAGAAGTTTAACCTGCATCTGACCAGCCTCGGTTATGGCGGGGCTTGTCATTTGGATCCCATGGTTGGCCGCATGATCCGGGATCTTCCGGCAGATTACATTGGACTCAAGCTGGGCATCAATATGATGATCCTGGCCTCCGTTTCGGATCGGTTGTTTGGTCCGTTGGTCATAGGCATGATCAAAACAATTCGTGACGGGCATCCTGAAACGCCCCTGGTAATCGTCTCGCCGATTTGCCATCCGCCGAGCGAGACCACGGAAAACACTGCAGGCATGACACTGCAGAACATGCGCTGCAGGCTTGCTGAAGTCTGCGAAGTTCTGCGGGGTAATGGGGATAGCCATCTGCATTATGTCAACGGTTTGTCCCTCATGGGATCGGAGGATATGCACCTCTACGCCGACGGGCTTCATCCCAGTAGCGAAGGCTACCACTTCCTGGCCAAGGGATGGATTCGTGAAGTGGCGCCGAAGTTGGGATTGGCTTGATTGGTACTGCCTTGGTTGGCATTGAAAGTCTGATGTTTTGTCACATCTGTCTACGGCAGCAGCTCAATGAGTTGATTGCTTTGTCCGGGCTGTTTACGCAGGATAAAGGCATCATGTCGTTTGCCCGTTGCGGTACGCGCTTCGTACCGCAGGTCATTGCCGTCGATGGCAATGATCTGGTAGAGCTGCAGGTGTTGGCCGGTTTTTCGCATGATCGTCTGCTTTTTCGCCTCATACATCTTTGGGCCGCTTACCGACACGACGTATACCGTGCCCGATGCATTCTGCTTCGTCAGCCCATCGGCAACGTTGGTGTGAGTCATGAGGGATGAGCGGGCGTAGGCATGGTCATGTCCTTGCAGTACCAGATCAACCCCAAAGTGATCAAAGACCGGTTGCCACAGATTACGCAGCTCCGGGTTGTCGCGTTCCTTGGCGGCGGAATAGATAGGGTGATGAAAGGTTACGATGATCCATGGTTGACGGTTTTCAGATAGAACCTGTTTGAGCCATGTCGTTTGAGCCGCACGCTTCTCGCTGCTATTGAGCGAAATAATGCGCGTGCCTTGGTAATCAAAATAATAGACGGTTTCCTTCAGACCCTCGGGCCCGTTGAGTGGGAATGAAAACGTCGGACGCCAGTGACGGGAAAGACCCCCGTTGCCATATTCGTGGTTTCCCGGCGTTGCCACGCAGGCGGTGGAACGGTGGATAAACCCACTGGCGTAAAACCACTCGCCCCACTGACCGTCGCGGTTCGCCCCATCGACCAGATCCCCTGCATGGAGTATAAATGCCGCCCGTGATGCGTCGCGATAGGCTTCGCGCACGACACGTGACCATAACGACTTGATATTGTTTTGAGCGTCACCCAGATAGATAAAGGTAAATGGTTTGGCGTCAGTACTCGCGGTTTGGAAATGAGCCCATTCATTCCAGTTGGTGCCGTCACCCACCCGGTAAGCATATTTCGTCTCGGGTAATAATCCTTCGAATTGAACCGCGTGATAATGGGCCAGCCCAAGATCGGTTTCCAACGGAGTTGTTGTTGCGGCGATTGTCTGGACGTGGTCCACGAAGCCTGGCCCCTCCCCGGCCCGAGCCACTTGTCCCACGCTGCTGATGACGGATGAATCGGTGCGCCAGTTAACTGCTTGTGTGATTGCGGGGTCAGCAGACCAGCACAATACGATTCGATCGGGAACGGCCGTGGGCTGATAGAGCAGCTGGTCGGGCACGCGTTCTAGGGAATCCGGTTCGTCAGCGCGTACAATGGTTGTGGGATGCAGGGCCAGGGCAAGAAACATTACGAGAGAAGATGATTTCATGCCGGGACTCGCCGTGCGGTGAATTTTTCTTGCCTTTAACCCAAGCAGCGGTTTGAGACGGGTTACATTCATTTGTTTGGCACCTTTTTTCGTCGGACATTGATTAAGGCTGCGACCCCCCATGGGAAAAGTATAGTAATATAGTTGACGCGAAAATGAACCCGAAGATTCGGTCCTGACAGTTGGCAAATCAAGAGCCGTCCGCGAGGGATAGGAAACCTGCCCATGTCCAGCATTGAGTTGTTTCTTGATAATCAGCGTATCAGCTGGGAACACAACATTGACCGCCAATTGAATCAGCCGGTCAAGTCCGAGGACAACCCCATCCTCAAATGCGAATATCCCTGGGAGTCAAGCTTCCTCGCTGCATATGGCAATGTCTTGCCACGTGACGGCGGCGGTTTTCGCATCTGGTACCACTCGGGGTCCGGTGGGCATACGGCCGACAAGGTTCTGTGTTATGCCGAGAGTGATGATGGCATCAATTGGCAGCGAAAGATGACCAGCAATGAACCATACGAAGGCGTAGCACCGACCAATATCCTACTCGGTCCCAAGCCAGCTATTGCTGTGCCCTGTGTCATTGAAAATCAGCACAACAGTGATCCCAATAAACGCTTTCTTCTCATGTTCAATTCATATACTCGCGATTATCCTGAGCTGGCTGACGTAATGACAGGTCCCAAGCGTTGGTGCTTTGTGGCCACAAGTCCCGATGGTATCGCCTGGTCACCGCCCAAGGGGCGGTTGGCGATTCCGGGCAAAGCGGACTGTCCGATCTCGATCGTGTGGGACCCAGCCAATGGACGCTACATCGCCTTTTTGCGCGGTACGCGCGATCCGGCACCGTTTGATCCGAGTTGTGGACCCAACGGAGAATCGGTACGCGTTCGCTACTGCCGCGCAGCGGTCTCCAATGATTTCATTCACTGGTCAGACCCGGTGGAGATTCTACGGTGTGATGAGGTGGATAACGATCCGTTCGGTCAGATCCAGCAGTTGGCTGTGACGCGGCGCGGCGGCCAATATGTGGGCCTTTTGAGCCTAATGCACGTGACGGAATACCTCCGGATGGAAGATCAAAATTTGTTGATGGAAGAAGGAATTACCGAAACGCAACTGGCCGTAAGTCGTGACGGGTTTCGCTGGGATCGCGTAGCGAACCGTCAGACATTTTTCCCCTTGGGGGTACAGGGACAATGGGACAGTGCATGGATTGCGACCCAGCACAGCATTGTTTACGACGGTGACAGGATGTTGTTCTATTATGATGCGTCCGACAGGCCACGCAGTGACATTCCCCAATACCTGATCGGTGTCGCGGAGCTTCCCCGCGATCGCTTCCAGGCGCTGCAGCCACGAAAGCTGCATCGTGACGGTGTGATCGAAACCAGGCCGCTGAATGTCGTAGAAGATGGCGACCTCAAGCTCAACGTCAACGCCACCCGCGGGCGGGTTGAAGTGGAGCTGGTGGACTATGACGGCACCACCATTGAGGGATTTTCACGAACCGATTGCAATGCCATCGAGGATAGGGATGACTTGGATATCCCTGTTCGCTGGGGTGATCGGACGATCGCGCAAGCCATCGGTATGGCCGCAGCTCGACCCCCGTATATCCGTGTACGCATCTACCTGAAACAAGCGTCACTGTTTGCAGCTGATTTGCCTGATGAAAATCCGTGGCCGGTGCCACGTGATTACGGATCCGGTTAATCTCGCTGCACGTCCAAGCCTCCGGCCCGTTCCATGCCAACGTGTTCCCACCATTTGGAGCCAGTTGGTTTTTCTAGGATCAGGGGTTTTAGAAATTCAACTGACTTTTCCAGCCCCTCACCCACTTCCATGAATTCACATTCCATCTCCAACGACAGCACGTGATCGTATCCGACTAGACGGAGCATGGTGATGAATTCCCTCCATACCAATGTGTCGTGGCCCCAACCAGCCAGGGTGTAGTTCCATGAGCGTTCCTCGGGTCTTTCGGTGCTCGTGTGGTCCATAAGGCCTTTGACCCGTACGTTGTCTTGGTGAAGTATGGTGTCTTTAGCGTGCACGTGCTGAATGGCGTCGCCCAAGTAACGAACCGCAGCCGTGGGGTCAATTGACTGATACCACAAATGCCCGAAATCCAGATTGCAACATGCGAACGGGCCCAGCTCTTCTCTTAGCCGCATCATGGTGGGGGGATTGAAGATCATATCCCCGCCATGCATTTCGAAACAAAGGGTGATACCGTGGTCGGACGCGATCTTGCCCTGCTCGTGCCAGTAGGGTAGAAGCCGTTTTTCCCATTGCCACTCCAACGTGTCACGCAAGTGGGGCCATTCAATAAAGGTGACCCAATTCGGTGCCGTATCGCCCTCAGCGCCCTCGGGCAAACCTGCGAGCAGGGTCATTCTCCGCACTTCGGCCATTTCCATGAACTGACACACGGTGCGGAATTCCTTCTTGTATTGTGCTGCGGCTTGCTTGTTTGGTGTCAGTGGTGCTCCGTGACCGCCCAGGGCGCTAATCTCCAATTCGAACTTTGCAAACTGCTCCTTCCATCTTTCAACCTCGCCCTTGTCCTTGATGAGTTCAGCGGCATTGCAGAACCGATTGTTCCAAAGGCCACATGCACCCACTTCGATGGCATCAAAACCAAGATTGCGAGCATATTCCAGCCCTTCATTCATCGTTTTGAAATGCAGAATATTTTGCGAAATGACACCCAGTTTCATGTCGGTCTCCTGCTACGGGCAAGAACACTTAGAATGGAACATTGATCGTATGGTATGGAGCGATCAATCAGCTGAGCAGTAATATATGGTAATTCAACCTGCTGGTGAGTACCAGATGCTCTTGAATCCCGATCAAGTGGAGCTATAGAAAGGAGTTTCTTTGAAAGATAGATTTCAACAACTGCTTGATGAAAATGAGATTCTGTATGGTTTGCTATGCCGCGATCCTACGACGATTCAACTGGAACTGATGGCACTTGCCGGGTATCACGTGGTTTGGCTGGACTTGGAGCATGCGCCGCTGACCAATGAGCATGCAGTTGAACTTGGCCGTACGATTTTGCATCTTGGAATGGTGCCACTCGTACGTATTCCAGAGTTGGCGCGGACCCATGTTCAGGTGTTGCTGGATGGTGGAATTCATATTCTGAACCTACCGGATGTTCGAAGTGTCGGGCAGGCGGCTGAGTTTGTCCGCCTTGGCAAGTATCCTCCATTGGGTGAGCGGGGCGTGTCAACGACCACGGCCAATCTTGATTATGTCTTAAAGGATCCCCAAAAGGACCTTGCCGCTGCTAATTCGGCGACACGTTTGATGGTGATGATTGAAAGTGACCAGGGATACAGTGATCTTGACGCGATTCTGGATATCGAGGGGCTTGACATGATTACCGTGGGACCGTCGGACTGGTCAGTGCAAAGCGGATGTTATGAGGTGGAGGCCAAGCAACATCTTGCAGAAAAAATTGAGCATGTTTTCGAATCTGCCACCAAGGCAGGCAAGATTACGGTGCATAATGTGAGTGATATGGCTGGCGTGCGTCAGTGTCGTGATTGGGGGGTGCGGGTCATGATGGTTGGCGTCGATGTTCACGTGCAACGAAAGGCGTTGAGAGACACATTGGATGCATTACGCGACGGTCGTGATTAATTTGCATTGTCACCCCACCAAGCGAGGGGGTTTGGATTATTTGGACAGCTTGGCCCAGATCCCAGACTCCAGGTCGTGATCCGGTTGAATCTGTATGACATTGGGCCATAAATCTTTCGACTCGGTGATCCAATCATTCAATTGGCCTCTTAACTGATCAAGCGCTGGCTGGGCATCGGGGTCATGGATCAGATTATTAACCTCGTCCGGGTCCGCTTTGAGATTGTATAGTTCATTATCACCGCCGATGGTTTCGACGTATTTCCAATCCAGAGTCCGCCAGCACCGCAGGGGGCAGGTCGCATCCCCAACTCTGACACTGTGGAACTCAACCGCCACCCCGTTTCGTACTGGTGTGCTGCTTCCTTCTACCAGAGGCCGAATGTTGTGACCGTCGGTTTGGCAGGCGGCTTCCGTTCCACTGTAGTTCAAGATGGTCGGGACCAGGTCTACGTGTGAAACCAGAGAAAGATTTTCACGTCCATCAATCGCAGTTCCAGGTGGCTTGATCAGCAAGGGGATTTGAATCAGTTCTTCGAACATCACCGGACCCTTCTTCAGCATTCGGTGATCACCCAGCATTTCACCGTGGTCGGAGGTGAAGATGAAAAGGGTGTCGTCAAACTGGCTGGTTTCAAGTAAGGCTTCAAGGATAATACCGACCAGGTGATCGACATAACTGACGGCCCCGTAATAGCCCGCGATAAGTTCTTGAAGTTGGTCATCCGAGTAGTCGTCGGTGGGCTTTAGATCTTTTTGAAACCGGCTGCGTATCACCATGGGGGCGTCATCCTGGCGGCGGGTGGCTGGTAGTGGCATGGCGGCCGGATCATACATGCGGTCGAAGGGGCACGGACTTACATTGAATCGCATTCCCATCGCATGAGGCTCGATGCACGAATAGACAAGTAAAAACGGGCGATCATCGTCCTTCATTTGTCGCACGAAGGTCGCTGCTTGTTGAGCTTGCAGGGTGGAAGGATGAAAAGCCAGCGGTAGTTTCGTTTCTCCACCATCAGTGGGGCTGCGACTGTCTGTATCACTGAGATACTCGGCATACGTCGTACCAATGTCAGCACCAACCCGTTGAGCAAAACGAAGTGCATCATCCGATTCAGGTGAGTCAACATCCCAGATCGAAAGGCGGGTCACAAAATCAGAAAATCCCGGCCGGTCATCTCCAGTGGGAAGATGCCACTTTCCGGTGTACCCGCACTGATAGCCCTGCGGCTTCAGGTAATCTGCTAGGAACTTGACGTCGTTTTGGACCGTTGCTGTGCGAGGTTTTGGGCGGTAATTGGCGACGATACCATTGGTGTGCGGGTACAACCCGGTGAGGATTGAACCCCGGGCGGGAGTGCAGAGCGGCGAAGTGCAAAAGGCGTTTCTGAACGTGGTGCTTCGTTCGGTAAGCCAGGCCAGGTGTGGCGTGTGGGCGTTCACATTGCTGACCCCCGGCATTGTGTCTGCCCGCTGCTGGTCGCTGATGAACATGACAATATTGGGCCGGTTTTTCATGAGATGATTTCCTGGAGAGGATCAGCGATAACCGTCAGGGACGGTGCTGGTTTTATTAGTTCGATAGGACCTAAGGTGAAAACCTGTAACGCATCGGCACGATCCACAAAAGCTGCAGGCTCGTGATCATACGGTCCAGTGATTGCAAACTCAGTGTCAGTTTTTTTACCGGTCAAGGCCAGCACCATATCGCAGTGGTGACGATTGATTCATCTGTTCATGTAATCATTTAGATGCACCGCCATCGAATCGTTGGAAGACAGAGTTTCACATGTACAGGGGCAGGTATCACTCTACTGTGGTTCTGTTGGCTCGTACGCCGATGGCTCAATTACAACAATAGTTGGTCGGTCCGCAGCCATTTTCGGTAACGGGAATGTCACCGTATGGTGACGAACATAAATAAGTGGATCGCCGGATCGCCGTTCAAGGAACGGTGCCAGTTTGGTCATCGTGACAGAACCTAAGGGCGGTAATCTGTAGTGCATTGGCACGATCCACGAAGGTTGCAAGATATCGATCATGCGATCCAGTGATTCCAAACTCAATGTCAATCCTTCACCAGTCAGGGCCAATAGAATATCGCAGTGGCCAGCAAATGGCGCCAATTCTTCCGCGCCGAGCTCGTAACCTAAATCTCCCATGTGCAATATCCACAACCCGTCGACATTAAGGGCGTACATGGCGTTGTCATCGGGCCCCTCTGGATGGTCAGGCGATTCCCCGGCTTGTACCGCAATGACAGGTTCACCGTTGATCTGAGGAGAAATCTTGCCTTGGGCAACATCCATCGCATCGATGACTTTCGGATTGCCATCAATGGCCGGAATGTAACTATGCGCTTTATCGGTTAGTGAGCTTGCAAGTACCTGGTCTGCTTGAAGTTGGTAGTCAAGTATTGCGCGATCTGTTTTTGACGCATCAGCCACCACGCCGGGATCATATGGATCCATAACGATCACTGGGCCGGTATTGGGAATCATTCGGAACCCAGCCAGACCGACCCAC
>CAUZIY010000138.1:0-8381 GCA_963579995.1 Phycisphaerae bacterium | reverse complement strand
TGTATAGGCCGACAGTTCTTGATAGGGGCCTACCCAAGCATTCAGCGTTTCGGCAAAGATTCCCATGGCCATCACCTGTTTGCCGCTGAATTCAATGCGTTCACGCCAATGGACACTATCAGTAGCCAAATTGGCGCCGTTTACCGTGTCAAGTTGTACCATCATAATTTGGCCCAACTCATTGTTGGTGATGATCTGTTGCACGTAGGGTTCGAACGGCATCCGTGTTGGAGGTGGGCAAATCATGTTTACCAATTCAGGGCAGGCTGATGCAGCTTCGGCCATCTGCTTGGCCTCCGCCAAGTCCATGCACATTCGAGCTTGACAAAAGCAGTGTTTGCCTGCCTGCAAACAAGCGATTGACATCTCTGCGTGCATATAAGGCCAGGTCCCTATAAACACGGCATCCAGGTCAGATCGGTGTATGAGTGATTTCCAATCTTTGACGATTTCGGAAATATCGAAATCTGCAGCAATCCTTTCAGCGCTGCTGCGGCTACGGTTGCAAACAGCCACAACTTCAACGTTATTGAGTGCCGCTAGGCCCGGCAGGTGTCGAACTCGGCATATGTCTCCGGCGCCAATAAAACCAATTCGAATGGTCTGCTCATTCACGTTTAGTTACTCCTTCTCATGCCGATCATCTTAACTGGCGAACCTGTCATACCTTATGTGTGCATAATGCAGTCCTGGAATCCCCATGTGAACCAACGACCATATTTGGACGGATCTTCACGATGATTCATGACCGTAGTTAAGTATCCGGCACCATGGTGTCAAATTAGGTGAATTTCCCTGTATGTGCTCTTCCAGTGAACTTTTCGCCAATGATTCGCAGATACCATCAAGGATGGGGGAATATTCTGGCTTCAATCTGCTTGCTTCTTGCAATCATTTTGAGCCGGAGATATTATCTTCGCCGTTCTTTGGGAGATGAAATCTTATTCCATTTGCCCCCGGAAGGGCTCGGCTTGGCTTCGGCCTTGCCGGGCCTTTTTTGTTACTTGTCTATGGGGAGGTTAAGAAAATCAGATAGGCTGATAGGGATGCCGGTTGATCGAACATCGAAATAATGAGGCTCGCATGCAAAAAGACCATGCAAGCAGTAGATTGCAAGGTTCAAGTTGTTTTTAATGCGTATGTTCTATCTATTTGGTTTCGGCGTTTCAGTGGTCTGTTTTGCGGTTGGGTGTATGCCAATTGGCAAGCATATACAAGAGCCAATTCCAGTACCGGTCTTGGCGAGATCGCCGGATCCACTGCAACTTCCGCATGTCACGGTTGATCGCAAGAATCAATTGGTTGATGTAGAGGCGACAGTGGTGATGCAATCAACATTAGACGGTCAATGGCTTGAATTGCTGGCCTGTACTGAAAACGGCCGGACACATGAGTCAATCTTGGCGGTTAAGGCCCGCCCAAGTCATATCCATTACGCGTTATTATTGGTGGGCTTAGAGCCTGGTACGCCGATGGCATGGGGTATCCATCATGACCATGTGAAGATCGAGAAGAATCCTTCTGGCACATCCATAGCGATTTCTGCTATTTATCAAGACGAAAATGGAAAGGTTGTCCATGTGCCAGTGAACCAGTGGGTTGTTAACCGGTACACGAACAAACAGCTGGAGGACAACATTTGGCTCTTCACCGGCTCCCGTTTTATCGAATCTGCAGGTCGGCGAATTTATCAAGCGGATCGTGACGGCACAATTGTGTCATTGGTTCATTTTGGAGACGATCTGCTGGCACGGCCGACAGAGTTGACCAATCGCAATGACGGCGAAGCGTGGGGTGCTGCAGATGGTGTTATTCCGCCAGTCGGCACATTGGTCACGCTGCGTTTGCGCCCGGCTGATTTGCCGTGACACGATTTTAGTTTAGGTGTTGATATACTTATTCCATGCGCACTTCAACGATAGATTCAGGATCCACATCTGCAATCTGTGTCCGCAAGCTGGTCAAACGGTTTGACGGCAACGCCGTGCTTGATGGGATCGATCTGGAAGTCTATGAAGGTGAGACCATGGTTATCATGGGTGGGTCGGGGTCTGGCAAGAGCACCTTGCTGAAGCACATGATAGGCTCACTGCGACCCGATGAGGGGACGATCGAATTGCTGGGCGCCCAGATTGCTGACATCAATGAGAAGCAGCTCAACAACGTGCGCAAGAAAATTGGGATTCTTTTTCAGTCCGGCGCACTATTCAATTCTATGACCTTGCGCGAAAATGTGGCATTGCCACTGACCGAGCATACGCAACTCGATCCAACGACCATTGATATCATGGTGAAGATTAAACTTGAACTCGTCGGATTGCGTGAGCACGCGGAGAAATACCCCGCACAAATTAGCGGTGGCATGAAGAAACGGGCGGGATTGGCTCGTGCTCTTGCACTAGATCCCAAAATTCTGTTCTACGATGAGCCTTCTGCAGGTCTTGACCCGGTGACCAGTGCAGAGATCGATCAATTGATTATTTCGTTGTCAAAACAGCTTGGTGTCACAAGTGTCGTGGTGACGCATGAAATGGATTCAGCCTTTGCCATTGCAGACCGGATGTGCATGCTCGATAAAGGCAAAATGCTCCTTGTTGAGCAACGGCAATATTTTGAGCAGCTGCGCGATAGCACTGGCCCCCAGGATGAAACCGGTTTGTTGGTGCGACAGTTTCTTCGCGGCGACCCCCAGGGGCCTTTGACACAGCGTAGGCAAGCGACAAATTATGCGGAGGACCTGCTTGGAGAATCATCGCTTCTCATGGCCCCCCGTCCATCTGTGCAGACAACCCGATGACCCCACAACGTGACAATATGAAGGCCGGCCTCTTCGTCCTTGTGGGGATTCTGATGTTTTTGTTCGTGGTATACACCTTGTTCGATTTTGAACGGTTGTTTGAACAAACACAGCAGGTCAAAGTGTCATACACCCTTGACGATGGACTCAAGGGTCTCAAGGCGGGATCTGCTGTGACACTTGGTCATGCGACAATAGGCGAGGTGGTTAATATTCAAAATCAGTGGCAAGAGGAGACAAACCGTGTTATTGGCAAGGTGGTGACCGCATCATTCCCCAAACAGTACGCGATCTATCAAAACGCCATCTTTGAACTTAATGTGCCAACGTTTGGGACGAGCACAACTTTGAATATTCGGGACATTGGTGCCGGTGAAATTCATGAGATCGGCACGATTATCCCCGGCACGATCGGCACGATGTTAATTGTTGATGAGATCATCGCCAATGCCGGAATTGGTGAAACTCAGCGACGCCAGTTTAGGCAGATTGTTGAGAATATTGAATCGATCACCACGCGGATCCGGGAGGACTATGCGACATTGATGCCGGAACTTAAACTCACAATTGCCGAAGCCAAAGCCATCATGGTAAAGTTTCATGACGCTGTGGCAGATGTTAAATCCGTGACCACGGACCTGGCGCATCGCAAGGATATGTGGTTTGAACGTGTTGACGGCATGACCGGGTCAGCCAAGGACAGTTTTGATCGAGTCCGAGATCTGATTCGGGATAAGGAACTAGCTTTACGCGAAACAGTGGACCAGGTTCATGACGTCACCAAGAGCTTGCGTGACAGGACAATCCACCAGATTGATGAGGCGATGCTCAAAGCCAATGCAGCCTTGGGTAATTTCAAGATGGCATCATCTAGGATCAAATCCTTTGTTACCGGTCAACGCCCAGTATTGGAGCGGGCATTGGCCAATGCCCAGCTCACGACGGATCAGCTCAAGTTGGCCGCCATTGAGGTGCGACGATCGCCCTGGCGATTGTTGTATAAGCCCGGCGAGGATGAATTGGAAACGGATAATCTCTATGACGCTGCCCGTTCTTTTGCTCAAGCAGCCGGAGCCCTTGATGCGACGGTGATGAGTCTTCAGGCGATTCTTGCAGATCCATCGGGGGACCACGAGCAGATTCAAGAGATGCTCGACCATCTGGAGGCGTTGTTCTCCAAGTTTGAGCAGACTGAACGCGTCTTTTGGGATTCGTTGAAGTCCCAGGAAGGGTTGTGATTCAGCCGTTGACATAGGCCCCGGTACACATGACAATATGCATGTATAGAAACATCCGACCTTAGAGGTGTGTGACCAATGAGAAATAGGGTTTACTCGATGATTCTGGCGATTGCCTTGGGTTCCATGGTGGGTGGATGTGCTGCGCCGCTCCAGCCGGTACAAGAAGTTCGCAGTTCCCTTAGCCCCAATCGGAACGGCATACCCCTATCATTGGGAGAACGACTCAACCGTCAGGCTCAAACCCGGGATCTGAATACTCGGCAAATTCCTGATGATTGGGATTCAATTTGGCTCAATGATCGCCCGTTACGCATGAGTCTCTATCCAATCCCCTAAGTCATTTGGTTCGTTTTCCGTTCACCTATCCTTATTCATTGACGCCATTACTTGGCATAGGCAGCGGGTCGTAAAACCGTACCGCAGTTGAATTGTTTTCTCGATAGTTGGGGAAGGTGTGTCTGTAGTACTGTTGTCACCACGGAGAATATGGTTTGGTCGTGTTTGCCAGGTGAAGTGGAGGATTGTTAAATCTTACTAGGCATGTTCAGCAACCAACTTGCTGTTCGCACCGGACTCATGATGGTAATCCTGCAAGGCACTGACTGACCATTGTCCACTGCGCAGGGCAGTAATTGCACGGACTGCTGCTGCGGCACCCGTTACCGTTGTGATCATGGGAACATGGAACCTGACTGCCAAGGCACGTAACTGGCCCTCATCACTGTTGGTTCCCTTATGGGTGGGCGTATTGATAAGAAGGGCGAGTTCTCGATTCTTGATCAAGTCCTCGCAATTGGGGCGACCTTCACTGATCTTCTGGACACGTTTGGTTGCGACGTCCTGCTCCGCGAGGTATGCATGGGTGCCTGATGTGGTGAATAGTTCAAATCCCATCTCGATCAAGGTGCGTGCAATGTCGATGATTTGCGGCTTGTTGCTGTCGCGAACTGATAAAAATACCTTTCCTTCAGATGGTAGGATCGTGTCGGCTGCCATTTGGGCTTTGGCAAAAGCAATTGGGAACCCCGGGTCAATACCCATGACCTCGCCGGTCGAGCGCATCTCCGGGCCCAGGATCACATCAACACCAGGGAACTTGTTGAATGGGAACACGGATTCCTTGACCGAAGTATGAGTTGGAATCACCGTCTGGGTCACGCCCAAGTCTGACAGCTGCGGTTGGATCATGACTTTTGCCGCGATCCGCGCCCAGGAAACCCCTGTCGCTTTACTGACAAACGGGACGGTGCGCGAGGCTCGCGGATTTACTTCAAGTACGAACACTTCGTACTCGTCATTGGCATCACCGGATCGGCGGATCGCGTATTGAACATTCATCAAGCCCCGCACTCGTAACGCTGCAGCCAGTCGGGTGGTTTGGTTTACCAGTTCATCAATGACACGCTGGGGCAATGAATGTGGTGGGATTACACATGCACTGTCTCCTGAATGTATGCCGGCCTCTTCAATGTGTTCCATCACGCCGCAAATGACCGCAGATTCATCCTGATTTTCGTCGGTTACTGATTTAATGCCGTCATGGCGAAAATCAGCCACGACGTCGACATCCACCTCAATTGCCTCAGCAAGAAACTTGTCAATCAATACGGGTGCCCGGGTTAAGTCACTGACGTTAACAGCTGAGTTCATGTAGTAAACTAGCTGTTGTTCGGCGTAACAGGTCTCCATGCCACGGCCGCCCAAGACGTAGCTGGGTCGCACCAGGACTGGATAGCCGATTCGGGTGGCGATGTTAACTGCCTCATCGAGCGAGTATGCAATCCCATTGTCCGGCTGGCGCAACTCAAGCGAATTTAAAAGTTGTGCGAAGCGTTTACGGTCTTCGGCAAGATCAATTGAATCAACGCTTGTGCCAATGATAGGGACACCCGCCAACTCCAGTCCATGTGCCAAGTTCAGCGGTGTTTGGCCGCCAAACTGGACAATCACCCCGTGTAGTTTACCACCGGGAACACTCCCGGAATCATCCAACAAAGGCCCGCCGTTTAACTGTTCGCAAACGTTTAGTACATCTTCGAGCGTCAATGGTTCAAAGAAAAGAAGATCAGAGGTGTCGTAATCTGTAGAGACGGTTTCTGGGTTCGAATTGACCATGACCGACTCATAGCCCAATTCCACAGCTGCAAAGGCTGCTTGGACGCAGCAGTAATCGAATTCGATCCCCTGCCCAATTCGATTGGGGCCACCGCCTAATACGACCACCTTCTGCTTGCCGCTGAGGCGGATTTCATTATCGTAAAATGTCGTCGTTTCATCGGCGCTCCAACTTGTGATTGGTGATTCGTAGGTGGAGTAGTAGTAGGGCGTGGAAGCTTCAAACTCGGCGGCACAGGTGTCAACAAGCTTGAAAACCGGCTCGATACCCAGCGACTGGCGATACCGGCGCACCTCCATAATTGTTTCCGGACTGATGTGACCGAGATATATGCATGCTAACTGCGCATCACAGTAGCCCAACTGTTTGGCTTTAAATAACACATCACGTGGTAGGTCCTGCAACTTGTTGTGGCTGGTGAGGACCTGCTCAAATTCAATTAATTGGTAGATCTGGTCAAGAAACCAGGGGTCAATATGCGTCGCGTCATGAACTTGTTCAAGTGACCAGCCGAGCTTAAATGCGTACCGGATGTAGTACAGCCGACCTTGCGATGGTACATGTAATTTGCGATGCAGCTTCTGGGCCGGAATAGGCCATTCTGTTTCATCCAACTGAACCCCACCAGCCTTGGCCTTTTCAGCCACGGCTCCATGGCTGAAAAGGCCAAGGTCCTGTGCAAGACTTGCAATCTGATTTTGCCCTTGGGTATTTAATTCTGCCAGGCAGCGAACGTCCTGGTGAAGCAATGCCGCGGCTTTTAGTGGTGAAATGTCTCCTGCGATCTGCCGGATCGTATCAAGTGAAGTGGGGTGCTCTATATTTAACCATTTCAAGGTGGTGCGCAGGGAATTTAGCCACTTATCCTGTTCGTCAAGGCCAAGACCGAACCGCTTGACCTCCATCGATCGGATGCCCTTTTGCAGACTTTCCTTGAAGGTGCGACCGATGCTCATTGCCTCGCCAACACTTTTCATCTGTGTGGTCAGGGTTTCATCCGCTTCGGGGAATTTCTCAAATGTCCATCGAGGGATTTTGGTCACCACGTAATCGATGGTTGGTTCAAAACAAGCAACTGTCTTGCCGGTAATGTCGTTGGGTAGTTCCCACAGCGTGTAGCCCACAGCAAGCTTGGCAGCAAGTTTGGCGATAGGGAATCCAGTTGCCTTGGAAGCCAGTGCCGATGAACGGGACACACGCGGATTCATCTCGATGACGAACATTTCCCCAGTGTCCGGGTCAATTGAGAACTGGATATTTGAGCCACCGGTTTCAACACCAATCGCGCGGATGATAGCAATCGCCGCGTCCCGCATCCGCTGGTATTCTTTGTCCGTAAGTGTTTGAGCGGGTGCGACGGTAATTGAATCACCTGTGTGAACCCCCATTGGATCCATGTTTTCAATTGAACATATGATGACAACGTTGTCATCACGGTCACGCATGAGCTCAAGCTCATATTCCTTTTGCCCAATTAAAGACTGGTCGATCAGAATCTGCTGGGTCATGGACGCATCAAGTCCACGGCGGACGATGTCCTCGAATTCTTCCAAGTTGTATGCAATGCCGCCCCCTGTACCACCAAGCGTGAAGGCGGGGCGGATAATGGCGGGCAAATTGACGTGTTCGAGCACTTTTTGGGCTTCAGCCAGGCTGTTAGCGATCCCGCAGCGAGGGCATTGCAGGCCGATGGATTCAATCGTCTGGAGAAACTGGTCACGATCCTCAGCCCGATGGATGACATCCCGTGTTGCGCCAATCATCTCCACGCCAAACCGATCTAAAACACCATCGTCAAACAGTTGGCAGGCGCAGTTCAAAGCTGTTTGGCCGCCGAGCGTTGGCAAGAGGGCATCGATCTGGTAGGCGCCGCCATGTTCTTTTTCAAGGATCTTGGTGACAGTATCTGCAGTAATCGGCTCGATATAGGTCCGATCAGCGAACTGCGGATCGGTCATGATCGTCGCCGGATTAGAGTTGATCAGGACGACCTGAAAACCTTCCTCCCGCAACGCTTTACATGCCTGAGTGCCTGAATAGTCAAATTCGCAACCTTGCCCAATGACAATCGGGCCGGAGCCGATGATCAGGATTGTTTGAAGGTCAGTGCGTTTGGGCATATTTCATTGCTCGGAAATTCAGCTGCGCAAATTTGCGGAATCCTACAGCGTAGGCGGGTGATGAACAAGACCACGGTGCGGTGGATCTAGTCATGGACCTCGATGAT
>CAUZIY010000137.1:0-8467 GCA_963579995.1 Phycisphaerae bacterium | reverse complement strand
ATGCCTACAGGACGAAACGATCGAATGTAACTTCTGTCTCGAGACCTCTGAAGGACAGTTCGGTGTCGTCTTCGGCGCCCAGGATGCCAGCCATTATTACTGGGCTTACTGCCCGAGATGGGGCCAGAACTGGCGAGCCCGCGCCTTTTATGCCGTTATTGGCATTGCTGAAGGCCACGGCCACGTGCGTGGGCTGTGCATGATGCTCATGCCCAACGTGGTCACACATTGGAATACAACACTTAACTTGAAAGTTGAACGACGTGGTAGCCATATCCAGATGTATGTCAACAACGTCAAGGGACCATTCGTCATCGACGATACTTATGGCCCCGGCCGTGCAGGTCTTAGCGGCTTCGGCAAGTGCCAAGTTGAAAACATAAGGATTGACGGTACCCCAGTCACCACCACCAAACCGTGGGTAACCGGCACCGTACGTGGCAAAAGTTCGTTCAACCCCGTCGCCGACACAGGCTACGGCAACATTCGCGGCCCATGGGCATTATGCAAGCTGTCAGAAAACGAAATTGTCATAGGCATTTGCAGCAGGAACGGAACGTTCTTTGGGAATACTGACGACGCAATTGTCAACCTGTACCTCTCTGGAGATGGGGGTCGAACATGGTCGCCACATGGCGATGCCCAGCCACCCGAAAAATTAGCCAACTGCCACCCGTGGGGGATACCCTGGTTCGTCCCCACCCCTGGCGTCATCCGCGCCTTTGAACCTGAACCGGCGATGGTTGGTGGGCGTGATGTGCTGACAGCCGAGGAAATGCAGTGCGCACTGACCTATCGTGATTCAACCGACAAGGGGCTGACCTGGTCTGCCCCCAAGCCTTCAGCATTAAAGGGCAACTGGAAACGTGTGCTCTATCGCAAAGGAAGTTGGAACCACATCTATGGTTATACGCGTCTGCAAGACGGCACGCTCCTGGCCGTAATCCTGCACAGTTACAAAGATATGTTCAAGCGGGTCATCAACGAGGGCCAAGGCACTTGGGGAACACAGCTGGCCCAGCCATTTGTGACCCGAAGCGAAGACAACGGCCAAACCTGGCTGGAGCCCGTCCCCATGGACAATGCCGCCATATACGACGGAGACAATCCTGACAGCCCCTGTGCCGGATTTTCTGAAACCGTTATGGCGGAGTTACCCAACGGACGTATTATCAGTCTCTGTCGCCCTTACCGTTCGCCCTACAGTTGGCAGAGCCAATCCGACGACGGCGGTCGCACTTGGCGACTGTGCTGCTACACCTCATTCTCTGTCGCTGGCGGCCCGCAGATGGTCGCTACCAAGTCCGGCTATCTTGCAGTCGTGGCCCGCCAGACAGGCCTGGGTATGCACACCAGTGTGGATGGCGGTGTAAACTGGGACCACGGTACCTTGCTCGATCACGACTGCTGGTTCAATGGACTCATCACCGAGGTCGAACCGGACGTGGTACTGGTGTTTTACTATCATCCTAGCGCAGATGGGATCACGCCCTCTGTCCCCCGCATGCAGCGGATCCGCATCACGCCGGAAGGCCCGGTACCCGCGGACAGCTGACTATCTCCGACCGCTAAGTTAATCCTGAGCCATGCCCCAAGGAATGGCCGTGCATGACCAACGGACATGTCACCGAGCAGGTGAACCCAAGCCGATTTGACGGTAGTACTCCAAGCACTGGCAGGCAATCGGCAAAGGCTTGTCGAAAGGAGAGGGGTACATGTCCTGCTCGATGATGGCAAAGCCGTCAAAGTCCACCTCGTACAACAGATTAAAAAACGCAGCAAAATCTACCATCCCCAGTTCTGGCTTACAGAACACGCCTTTGACCGTCGCCTCAGCCAGCGAAGCGCAATCCCGGTTCACGACCTGATTCAACTTTTGAGCATCTACGGTTTTCAGATGGACGTAATCCAACCGCTGGTGATGCTTCTTGGCAAAAGCAACAGGGTCACCGCCACGATAAGCATGATGCCCGGTGTCCAGGCACAAACCTATCAAGGATGGATCAGTGTCAGCTAGGAATCGATCTATCTGTTCCTCGGTTTCAACATGCGTTTCCGCATGAGGGTGAAACGTGGTGCCAAGGCCAAAACGTTCCCTTGCCAAGCGAGCCATTGCGTGGCTCGTATCGACCAGACGTTTCCATCCGTCGTCATCGAGAATCGGCTGGCGTAGCGGTGCCCCGGTATGCTGATCGGTGTACAGGCCATCAATGAGAATCAGGAACATGGCCCCGTTAGTGGCAAGCGATTCACCTGCCAATATAACCTGGCGCTCAATCTCCGGCCAAGCGTGCGCATCCTCAAGATGCGGCATAACCACACCGCCCGTTAGTTTCAAACCACGTCGAGTCAACTCCCGCTCCAACGTAGGCACATCGACAGGCAGGTAGCCATACGGGCCAAGTTCCGTCCAATTAAATCCCGCCTGCACCATCTCATCCAGGCAGCGGGACCACGGGGTCTGCTGGGGATCCTCGGCAAATGAAATCCCCCAAAGACCCGGGCACGTACCGATTGTGATAGCCATCAGTCGGTCCCCTGCGTTCGACGTACGTACGCCTCGTCCAAACGGCTCCATGTTTCCTGAAAACCTGTGCCTTCAAACAAGCTGACCAGGGGAACACCGCTGTCGAAGGGGTGAATCCCCCCATTTGTGCTTGGGCTCGATAACGCCCCGAGCAACTGACGGCGAACCGGACTGCAGCGGGCGATCAGTTGCGGGCTGCTTGCATCGCGATCACCTAGTCGCTGCCAGATCGGCGTGTACACGTAATAGATATTCTTGCGCGATACATTCGACGTGTTGCGGGCCACGCAATGGTACAGCGCGTTGTGCAGTAGGATAATGTCACCTGCCTTGGCCAGAATTTGACGGGCACCAGGCACACCTTCATCAAGCTTCGCCACTTGCTTGAACCGTGTGAACGATGTGATGGCAAGGGCATGATCCAGGCCCTTGGATATATTAGGAAAGTCCTTGCGGTGGCTGCCGGGAATAAGGCAGAGGTTTCCCATGTCCTGCTGATCCATGTCCGTAAGGAACCAGCCCACACGGATCCACTGGCAGGGCATGCGCCCATCCACTCTGGGGAACAAGTACGGCTTGGGGCCGTCCCTGTGCCATCGATTGGCTGGAGTCGGACTTGGCGGACGTACCATCAGGTGAGACCAAGCCATGTGAATTGCCGCGCCCATTAGATCGCACACCGCGCCCAGATGTGATGAATGATCCAGCAGGTTCAAGAACAAATTGTTTGCCCGAGGCTCGAGAATACGCGTGGCATCGGGTTGGTCGGTGTACAGATTCTCCGTCGGCGCATCGATGATGTTGTTCAGGTCAAGCGGCGCACCAGCGTCCCTGCCCTTTGCCTGCGAAAGCTGGTCCAAACGATCGACTTCCCGACAAAGCGCATCAACCTGCTCACGCGGCATCGCCTGGGGCAGAACCAGGTAACCGTCCTGTTCCCATTGCTGCTTTTGTTGGAAAGTGAGGCGATCTAGTTTCAGCAATGCATCAGACATTTCACAAGAAAAGTACCCTTGTCAAGAACAAATGTAAAATTAAAATCGTACTTTAGCTGCATAACCGCTACAGAAGGTAAAGTGCCAGCGAAGCGGGCGATAGCAATTGCTAATCTCTTAACCCGGATCAAGGAGATTTTATATGTCTACATGGACCTGTGCACTGGAACTGGACGAAGGTCGCAAAGTTACCAGCGGCAGCGAGTCTGCCCTGTGCGATGCGATTCGCAAGGGGTCGGAACTGCGCATCGGGCTGGGCTTTGCCCATAACGAACACATTGACCTGGAGTCGCCCAACTCGGAGTTGATCCGAGAGGTCATGGACTTTCGCATCGCCTACCTTCTTGAGGACCGATGGACAGCCGCGATCCATTTGCGGATGCCTGTTTCCATTCCGGAAGGGTTTGGTCCGAGGGCATCATTCTCCTTTTTCATCTACAACCAGGATGGCACACAGGCATGCGGCCGGCCGTACCTCGACGGCATGCCGCCGCAAGGTTACTCCATGGACCAACACCCAGAGCCCGACAGCGGGAAGATGCAGAAGATGCATTACCTGGACAGCTTTGATTACCAGACCAACGCGCCGAGCATCAACTTCATCTACGACTTCAACATGTACCGCTTCATGGTCCATGACGAATGGGAACAGGTACTGGCCCACGACGCCGACGGCAGGGTCCAATCCGGCAACGTTGAAACACTCGCCGAGGCCGTCTACCAAGGCCACGAAGTAAAGGTTGCCATCCGCGGCTTGTGCGATGACCTTGCCGTGAATGAACCGGCAATGGACCATGAAGTGTTTGTGCCCGTGGGCCCCTGCTATTACTACACCCAGACCAAGCTTCTAATGGGCGAGGGCAATCCCATGGTGCGTGTGCGCCCGGCTATTCCGCTTCTCTATGGCAGTCGCAACTGGGACTTCGGATGTCTCTTCCCCCGCACCGACGGGCTCGTCGCCCGCTGGATGTGCGACCCCTACACTCTGCAATTTCAAAAGAGTGAAAGCCACCATGCCATACGCTGGTTCGTGCGCCGCTGAAATATGTAAAATACCGGTTATAATGCCTATATAGCAATGTACGTCTAACAGTTTTACTAAGGCAACCGACCATGCATTTTACATCCCAACAGATCGAGCAGTATCACGAACTAGGCTATCTGACTGGACCACGAGTTCTGACAGATGAGCAGATTGAAGAACTCCGCGCCCGCATCGCTGACATCCTCGAAGGGCGCATTGATTTCCCCGAACACCTGATGGGCCAAACCATTGATCAATCAACCGCCAAGGGACAACTTCCCTCCGTGAAGATCGTCAACATTTTTCGCCACGACGAGGTATTCGCCAAGGTAGTTCACAACGAAGCCATCAGCTCACTGGCCCATGATTTGATGGAGGGCCCGGTACGAATGTGGGAAGACCAGATGATCTACAAACCTCCGTTTGACAATAAAGCTTACCTTGGCTGGCACCGCGATTACACCTATTGGGACCATGTCGGCCCCGGCGAAATGGGCACCTGCTGGATAGCGTTGGATGATGCAACAGAAGATAACGGGTGCATGTACATGGTTCCGGGCAGCCATCGATGGCAACTAAAATACAACCGTGATGAGGTGGATGCCACGGATCCACACTGGTTGTTGAAACTGCCGGATATTCCCAAGGACGCGAACACGACCCCGGTACCACGTCCGGTCAAGGCTGGCCATTGCCATTTCCATCACTGCAAGACCTTCCATGGTTCTTATGGAAACAAGACGGACCAACAACGCCGCGGTTACGTCATGCACCTGATGCCCGGCAACACCCGTCGCCTCGGCAACCACTGGAACGACCGCCAGAGCAACGCAGTGGATCAGGTTCCCATCGGAGGCATCGTACAGGGCCCCGATTACCCTGAACTGGCCGCCGCGGCACTATGAAACTCTCGCGCAACACACGCAAAGGTAAACTGGACGCCGCCAGTCAGGTTACCCAGCCCAGCACCGTCATCTATCCGATACCAGCACGGTTGGAAAACTTGTCAATTTGAAATAGATGCCTCGATGCTGAGGCAATCCCAATATCGGCAAACAAATGATTTCTAAGGTTGAGCAAGCAAGGTTGCGGTCACATTTTCAATGGCCACCTCTACAGGAACTTGTTCGAAGATATAATCCGTCCTCGGACCGAGGAAGCCGGGAACGTGAGTAGAATTGCCGGCGCGCAACATTCTATCGATCGGCCGGAAGCGTTCCCACAACAACTCTGTTTGCTCAAGCGTAAAATGAGATGCCAGTTCCTCTTGCAGGGCTGTGGTTACTTGCCCTGCTCGATATGCTGCAGGTTGTCTAGTTTGTTCGGCAATCGCCCTGCCGTAGCGTTCTTGGGATAGTTTTCGCACACCGGCAGCGACTTTCAACAACAGGATCAGACAGGTAAGCTGTCCCTCCGGGGCAGGATGCAGGCGTGCCAGTCCCGCGTAAAACCCCTCTGCCCTGCCGGCAATAATATCGCGGAATATTTCTTTGATCACCGCAAATTCATCGCGGTACAACGAGATCAACCGTTTAAACCCCTGCCACGGCGGAGTAGTAGCGACAAATAAATCACAAATATCTATCGGCAACGTACAATACCGTTGCCGGGGAAAGATACGGCCAAAAGTGCGGTAACCGAGGTGGATGGTCCGCCGCTTACACTGATTGGTATACCGACTGCCCCAGTGCAACATCAGGCTATTGTAGGCCACGCCGTCTCCCGGCTTCAGTTCCACACAAATACTGCCGGGAAGTGGCATCAGTGTCCCACGATCATTTTGAAGGCTTGAGACCTCGGCCTGATTATTGAAACGTCGGTGGCTGCCCGGGACGACGTACAGGATGTTGTCTTCATAGAGAGCAATGTTCCATTGCACGTACGCGGGGCCGTTGGCCTGCTCATCAGCGATCAGCGCGCCCAGCGGCCCATCGCGATCAGGGCGACAATCACGGTGCCAATTGCGTGGGTCCGTTCCACCCTCTTGGCCCGGGCGATCCGGATCCATAGGTTCAAACTCGGGGTTGCAAAACACGCTAACTTCTGTAACTGAGACTTGATCGGCAGGATCATCCAACAGGCAGGCACTCGCAGCGAGAGTATTTTCATGTAACACAAATTCGAGTGCTTTCATTGAACCTTCGTCCACGTAGGAAGCAATACTCGCACGTGGCTGCGTTGTCACATCCCACGAAGGGTCGTCCGCACGCTGCGCCTCAACTACGGCTTCCACGCTGCTGCGTAATGGCTCCAACTCTTGAGTTGGCACCACCCCGGGCATAATGACAAAACCATCTCGCAGCAACTGCTCTCTCTGAACGCTAATATCATCCATGACTGAGTCTATCTATGTAGTCCATATTGTGGAAGGCACGCTTATTTGGCAGGCCAGAACTCTTCAAGCAGTTCGCGGATACTCTCAACTACGGCTTCAAGAATTTTCTCACCTTTCTCGGCTGACGCCAGTGACGGCTTGCCAAAAACCCCATTTTCCGACAACACGTGAAATGGTCGATAGCACGCAGCCCTCGGGCCCTTCATCAGGTCGAACCACATCGATTCAACACGATGTTGAATACCGGCATCGCGAGCTTGCGACATATCCACGAGCTGGGGTGCAATGGCCTGGATAATACTGGTCTCAAATTCGCACGCATGCCCAACAGATCCCATCGGACCTTCCTTGATGGGTTCGAGCCGGGGCAAAGAGATCGTCCACCAGTTCCCCACCAAGCATTCCACGTCAGGGTGTGTCTGGCCCATCATTTCACTGATCACAGCGTCGATCGCCTGGTTTCCACCGTGAGCGTTGAGGATCATGATGCGTTTGAATCCATGACGAATGGCACTACTAGCCACCTCCATGACTGCATCGCGAAACGTGTCATGCTTCAGCGTAAGCGATCCGGGAAATTGCATGTGATGCTCGGAACAACCGACCGACTGGGTGGGCATGACCAGGACTTTGTCCGCCATCACTTTTTCCAGCCGGTCGAGGATAGCCTCGACGATCATGCAATCAGTACCCAGGGGCAGGTGTTCGCCATGCTGCTCGACGGCTGCGACGGGAAGAATAACGGGTGTATTGCGATCGTATTGATCAAGCAACCCACGTCTTAGATTAGACCATTTCATCTTGATTTGCCTTTCTAAAAGAATCGAGATACCAAGGTTCAAAGAAGATTCAGGAGGAGACACTTTGCGCAGGATCCCCGGGATGGCCGCCTTGTTCGCCGATCATCTCAAGCAAGGCAACCAACATCTCATCGCGCTTGGCTACCAGTTGATCAAAATTCGTATGGGCAACAGCCCGGTCGATGCCTTCTACAACTTTTGCGCAGACATCGGGCGTCAGGCGAGGATCGCCCAGATCATCCCACCATTGTTCGACAGCGGGCCCCAGGTGTTCAAACTGGTGACGGGCGCCACCAGGTCCGCCTGCCAGGTGAAAGGTCAGATGTGCGCCGATCAACGCCCAACGCAGGCCCAACCCAGCGGTAAGCGTGGCATCCACGTCCGCCACCGAGGCAATATCCGCGTCCACCGCATGGATCGCTTCGCGAAGCAACGCTGCCTGCAACCTGTTCAACAGATGACCGGGCACTTCCTTTCGAATGTGCACCGGGCGCTTGCCCAGAAATTTATATAATGCCATCGCCCAATCGGTTACGTGCGGATCGGTGCGTGTGCCGGCGACCACTTCGACCAGCGGAATGATGTGTGGGGGATTGACCGGATGCCCGACGACGAAACGGCCGGGACGCCGGCAATCCGCCTGCAACTGACTGATCAGCAACCCGGACGTGCTGGTAGCCAAGACGACATCATCACCCATGGCCGGCTCAATCGCCTTGTAGATCGCAATTTTCTCGTCAAGGCGCTCCGGTCCACTTTCCTGCACAAACTGGGCATCACCAACGG
>CAUZIY010000136.1:0-8575 GCA_963579995.1 Phycisphaerae bacterium | reverse complement strand
GGGTCAATTCGCATTCCAGGAACATCCATGCGAGAAGATACTTCCCCAATCTTTCAGGGTAGCGAACAGCTGACCACCGAGGTGCTCATCTGGGGTTACAAAAACGGTTTGTTTCCCATGGCCAATGGAATGGATGGCGTCATCCAATGGTTTGGTCCGGATCCGCGAGCTGTTTTGCCGTTGAGCAGATTTCATGTATCTCGTTCGCTCAGACGCCGGGTTCAATCCAATACTTTCCATGTCACGGTTGACCGGTGTTTCAGACGCGTTATGTGCTGTTGTGCGGAGGTGATGCCAGGCCGGCGTGAGACATGGATTAGCCCACGGATGATCGACACCTACTCGACGCTTCATGGCATGGGATTGGCGCATAGTATTGAAGCGTGGACGAATGATATTTGTCGAGAGCTGGTCGGTGGTCTTTACGGCGTGGTCCTCGGCGGCGCATTCTTCGGTGAATCGATGTTCAGCCGTGTTGCGGATGCATCTAAAGTCTGTCTTGTCCACCTGGTTGAGCATCTTCGTTGCCAAGGTTTCACTCTTTTGGACACCCAATTCACCAACCCCCACCTTGAGCAGTTTGGTGTTGTCGAGATTCCACGGTCCCATTATCTTGCGCAGTTGCAAAAATCACTCTCTATTTCAATTAATTGGTAGGCACTTCGGCAAGTTGCTCGCTCAGGTCGGGTAACACGACTTTCTGCCCGACACGTAGTTTTTGGAGGTCAATACTAGGATTGGCGCGGCTAATGTCTCGCCATCGCTGTCCATCTCCGTATGTCTTTTCTGCAATAGACCAGAGTGTGTCGCCGGGACGGATCACGTGAATGATTGGTTCTCGTGGTGGCAATAATGTCCTGGCTGTCATTATCGACTCCGGGTCTGATTCCAATTGCAGTGCAGGGGCTAGCTTCGATGACCCTGCCGGTGTTTCATCGGAGTTGATCTGGGTGTCTTCGTATGTCAGTTCAATGGATTCGGAAAAGTCTTCGCTGTCACCGGTACCTGTCAATTGTTTCCACTGGCTGCAACCACCGACACCAGTCATTATCAGAATGATTACCATGAGTTGTTTGATCTGTGTCATGCGTCTTGTACTCCGTTGGTCAGTCGTGATTTCTTGAAACTCCCATGTCCTATTGCGCGTAGGATTCTGCCACATGTATCTGTGTGTCTAAACGCTGTTTCCAGTCTTGGTCAACGTGTTCATCCGTAATGATCTGGTCAACTTCATTTAATCCGCACACTCGTACCAGGCTTTTGCGGCCAAACTTGGTGGAGTCCATTAAAAGGACACTTTTAGCAGCTTGGCGCATCATGACCTGTTCGACCTGTGTCATGGGCAGATTAATGTTGTATGCCTCTTGATCGTAAATTCCGGCGAGGCTAAACAGCAGCAGATCCGCGTGTAAATCTGCCAGGCAACCGGTGGCTATTGCACCAACGGTCGTTCCAGTTCGTGGATACAGGTCGCCACCAATCATGACGAGTTCCACCTTGTCGTCTTCAACAAAGTGGCTGGCAATAAGCAAGCTATTGGTGACAACCTGGATGGGTCTTGCAGTGACCTGTTGCGCTGCGTATACGACTGTTGACCCCCCATCCATTAGTACGGTCATCTGGGGATGAACCAATTGTGCGGCTACGGAAGCAATGGCCTGCTTCTTTTCAATCTGTTCATTCATGCGGCCTGCTTCGTCAATATTTGATTCATCAACCGATTCGCGGTAGATGGCACCAGCCCGTGTACGCTCAACCTTACCTCGTGATTCCAGGTGCTCTAGGTCACGCCGGATCGTTGATGAGCTGACATCCAGTTCCTGCGCTAATTCCTCGAGCTGCGCTGTCTTTTTCAGCTTAAGAATATTCAATACACGTTGTTGGCGTTCGACAATAAGCATTGGTCTGTTATCCAAGAATACGCTGCCAGCGGTCAAGGCTCCATTTTACTTTCTCACTCTGGGGGATTTGCTCAACAACCGAATTTTTCTTGGGAGCCGTCGACGCGTTTGCAGTCGTTGGACTTGCCGTCGTGTTCCCGTAAGCTGCAAGCCGACGTGTACTTACCAGGTCATCCTCGATGGATCGATACGGCTGGACGCCGTTGTCCTGTAGTGCAGCGTGATAGGAGCGAACCGCTTCTGCCGGGTCATTCAGGTCGCCGTCGGCTAGCCATCGCAGGTGTTGAATGAAACTGGCCTGGTGTTCACTATTGTTGATCATGCGACCATATAAAGCCGCACGCGCGCCATGTTTTTTGGCTTCCCACAACTGGAAAAATGCATCAAAGGTCGTGCCAGACGAACCGCCGAGAATGCCCGGAACTAGTGTGCGGTCATAGCTGGCCAGTTGCTCCATCGCCTCCGGGCCGTGATACGGAATCTTCAGGAAGATGGGCCTTCCCTTTCCGATCACGCCGGCCAGCGTTCGGGCGATTTGATCATTGATAAACCGTCCGAGGTCTTCAGGGCAGTGATTATCACAGGCATTGGGATTGAACACTTCTAGGAAATGACGAAATCCTTTGGTTTCAGCTTCGATCCGAAATCTTCCGTAGGCTTCCAGGGTTTCCAGGTCGCGCTCAATATCATTATTAAACGTTACTGAATAGAGCCCCAGGTCTGCACCAAGTACGCGTTGTGTGGGTTTACAGTCGGCATGGCCACACATGATGTGGTCAATGGTTGCAGTTCGAAACGGGCGGCTGGGTTCATGTGCATAATCACTGCCAGTGGCCAAGTGAATATCGGTCGTATCGTTAACGCGGGCGGCTGGTGTGGTTGACGACTGATCGAATATTCGTTCCTTGACCGCCAGTAATTCGTTTGTCGAAGCACTGGTTAACATGATGTCAAGCAAGCCCTGTTTGATATTGTCACGAACCAGTTGCCGGTATTCCTGCAGCGAACGGAAGCGCCCTTCCTGCGCGTGATGCTCCGGTGATTTTCCGGGAGCGGCAATTCCGAATGCCATGTCAGCGTCCTTGGCGTCAGCAAGAATGAAATCACCGCATGTTGGATCAGCGAGTATTCGGGCCAGTTTGGTGTCGAGAGATTTTTGCATGCCGTGTATCGATTCCGATCCTGGTTTCATATTGCCAGTGCGATTGTCACCCTAATTTCGCCATAATCTGGTCAGTGATTGCCTGCACGATTGGAGCTAATGCATTGTCTGTCACATCCGTCGGTCTTGTTTTATTTGTTGCTGGCGGTGGTGCCTGGTGGGTTGTCGTGTATCCTCCGTTACATGGACAAGTTGCGGTGGACGGTCGCACATCAAATGTCGCGAGAAAGTCCTGGTTGTCCGCTGTGACACAACCTTGTGGTGCGCACATGAGACGATCATCTTCAAAGCCAAATTTCTTTTTAACTTCCAGGAGTGCGGTTACCTGCGAAACATCGAGTACGTTTGTTTTTCCCAATTGCTGGCACAGGATCAAAATCCGGCAGTAGTTATCTAGGATCTCCAGCTTGTAGTAGGTGTCTATCAGGTCTATTGAAAAGCTGACGGATCCATGATTGCCGAGAAGGACCGTATTGGTCTGGTCCCCAATCAGGGGAATAATGCTCTCGGGAAGTGCCTGTGTCGAGGGCATGGCAAACTTCGCGGTTGGTACTTTTCCCAGAAATATTTCAGCTTCAGGGTGAATGCCCTGTGGTAACGCCACGTCGGCAACGGCAAAGGCGGTGGCATGTGGTGGATGGCTGTGTATCACAGCTCGCACATCCGGTCGATGCTTGTAAATTGCCAAATGCACCAGAACCTCGCTGGTTGGTCTTTGCTGATTTCGGTTTAATTCGATCTGTTGGCCTTTAAGGTCGACGACGCAGATATCATCAGGTTCAATAAACCCCTTGCTTATCCCCGTGGGGGTACACAACACCCTGTCTTGTCCAACACGGACAGAATGATTGCCCTCATTGCCAGCGCAATACCCACGCCGCCATATGCGGCGGCCCACTTCGCACATTTGCTCCTTGAGTTGTTCGATCGATACGTCCATCCCAGTTCTCATGAATTTGTTACCGCGACTTCGTCCAATATCGCTGAGCAATAAGCGTCAATCGCTACCGGCTGGGGCTTAAACGGCATGCTTGCTTCACCACCTTCGCTGACTGCAACAATATGCCCAAGGCCAGCACCGAGCTGATCAAAAATAATTAGCGATTCAGGCATTGGCTGAGAACGCGGCGCCTGATCACCAATACCGGATAGTGCCGTGTGGTCCAGGGTCTCGGCCAACAGAAACCGACCCGGTTTCAGATGTGCAACCATCCGGTTCATCGTTACGGTTCCAATGATTCGAGCAATTCTCATAAACGTCCCATCAGCAACGATGCAAGTCAGCCAATTCCCGTTGTACCAGTGGCGGCACTGTCGGTACCGACTTTAACATTTGATCCACCATCAGCGCCATCGGCCGTGGAGCGACATGGGGGTATTCAAGGACCAGTACGTTGGCACCCAGTCCCGTGATTCCCTGCTCAATCGCTTCTTCGCACGTGCCGATCACAGCGCGGATTGACTGGCAGCGGTTGACCATGCACATGATCCTCGCTGCATTTTCCACGAACAGGAATCCACCGGTTACCTGTCCGGTTCCGATGGCAAGGGCCAAGTCACGCACAACCTGGATCAAGGGTGTGGTATGACCACTGCCACCCAGTGGTCTCAGGTATGATGTTCTCTGTTGAGCCACCTGGTTCACGGCATTGCAATGGCCATCTAGCCACCAGGCCCATGGGCGAACCTGACCGCCATCTTGGGTTGTGACAGGTGCAGTGGCATTGACGCGGCTGACTTTTTCGGGGTTCTTGCGGGCAAAGTCACTGGCTAATGGCGTGAGCCTGGCGTCTCCTGCAATCACTGCCACCGCCTCCGGCGAGGCATCAATCGCGTCCTGTAGCTGGTTGGCCGTTATGATGCCGTTCAATGGGATGGGTGCGGGTAAAGATGTAACGGGCTGTGATTGCAAGTCAGTCGAGTCCGGTATGGCATCGGCCTCCCCACCTAGGCCACCACGCAGTTCTGGAAACTTGGAATAATCACCGGTGCATGTGCCGATTGGCGCGCGAATAGCCGCTGTCTTATCACCTGTAGATGGCGTATCGATCAGGCCGCGATCAGCCAGGATCTTGATCACCTCTTGGGTTATGCGCTGGATCAGTTGTTCGCGTTGCGTATCCATATTTTACCCGGCCCGGCCATGACTATTCATCCACAATTCCCAAGGTCCACCATCGAACCGGGCTGTTATTGTCATCAAGTAACTTACGTAGTCCCTGGCCGTCACTGGTTAGGATCACTCGATCACCAAGTCCGGCGCCGAGTTGGTCGACCGCCAATACCGGATCACCTGAAGGAGCATCGGCCACCCCCAATATCTGGCAGACGAGTAATTTTTCACCCGCGAGGGATGGGTGCTTGATCGTGCTTGTTGCTCGTCCCTTGACCATGGCCAACTGCATGCTCACCTTCCTCTAATTTAAGGCTTTTAGGAATACAATTACACAATACGTAATGCTCCGCTCACACTCATCCGGCGAAAACGCGTGAACGTTAATGGATTGGTCACGCCTTCGCCGGTTGGCGTGGCGATTGAATAACTTGCATACCCTTCACCACCAATACCCAGGCACGCCGTGGATGGACCATTGGCCACGAACAAGGTCGTGTTGCAGGCGCGGCCCAGCCGTGTGATGTGGTTGAGGTCATTTGAGTGAATAATCGTGGTATGTCCAAATCCATGCTCGTATTTGATGGCCAGGTCCATGGCCTGTTCAAAGTTGGATACACGAACAAATGGCACGAACGGCATCATCTGTTCTTCACTGACAAAGGGGCTGGATTCGTCCGTCTCACCAAAAATGATGTCAACACCAACCGGAACGTTTGCTCCGCACAGTTGTCCCAGTACATGTGCGTCCGCGCCCACGTGTTCCTTCTTTACGGCGTAATGGTCCTGCTTGAAGGTAAACACCTCCTGGGCTAGATTTTCTATTTCCTGGTGTCCCAACTCAACTGCACCGGCGCGACGCATGGCGTCCATCATCTTGTCAAAGACCGATGCCACCACAAAAACTTCCTTTTCTCCAATACATAACAAATTGTTGTCAAAGCCTGCGCCGCTGATGATTGACCGTGCTGCATTATCAATGTCAGCCGTTTCATCAACCACGACGGGTGGATTACCCGGACCGGCAACGATTGCACGCTTGGCCTGCTTCATGGCAGCCCGTGCAACAGCAGGGCCCCCGGTAGCGACAAGGAGCGGAATTCCCTCATGCCGAAAGATCTCTTCGGCACTTTGCAGGGTTGGCGGATCAATGACACAAATCAGGGGATCAATATTGAATTTAGTCTTGATGGCCTTGTTGTACTCTGCAGCTGCCATTGCGGCGCACTTGGCTCCGGATGGATGTGGATTAACAACCATTGAATTTCCAGCCGCAAGCATATTGATTGCATTGGAGGTTAAGGTTGGAATGGAGTGGGTGACGGGTGTAATCACCCCCAGCACTCCCCATGGTGCGGCTTCATCCAGGCTGATGCCTGCATCGCCACTGTGGGCGGCACTTCGCAAAAACTCAACACCAGCCACACCACTGAGCATCTCAAGCTTGGCGATTTTGTGATCCAACCTACCCATCTTCGTCTCTTCAAATTCAATACGCCCCCAATCCCGGGCGTTTTCTTTTGCCATTTGTTTGAGTAAACAGCAGATCCCATCGCGCACCTCGAGACTTGCCGTCGCGAGTTGCCGCTGCGATACGGTGGCCTGGTTGACCGCGGCATCCACATCGCCAAATAGGCCGGGGCCGCCGGCGGTCTGTTGCAGTGGTACAGCTGGCGATCCGGGCATCACCGTCCGGTCCCCATCAGCCCCTGACGCCAGTTGCTTGAGAACTTCCTCAACCACACTTCCGATGAGTTGTTCCTGGTTCATAACCCGTTCCATCCTGGCATTGCGCTATGCGCAAATATTGAACTAGTTGATTCGTTGGCCGTGTACAATCGCCTCATCCACGATGCCGATGACTACCGCATCGACCGGTGTTTTGTTGAAACCTTCCGCCATACGTGCGCTGGACCCTTGAACGATCAGCACAAGTTGGCCCTCTCCTGCGCCGATTGAATCGAGTGCGACGATTGCCCGTCCGGTGACTTCGAAACGCCCGCCACCCCAATTGGTACTGCCGGCGGTTGTGGGTTGGTCATAATCCACTTTAAGTGGCTCAACGATCAGGAACTTCTGTCCCTGGAACGCTGGGTCCTTTGCGGTGGCTACAACATGCCCCTTTACACGCGCAAGAAACATGGTTGGCTCCGGACAACGGATGCGGGAATCAGACCCGTATCACATCATCATGTGGTCGGGCGATAACGTGCACGCTAACGACTTCGCCAACGCGGCGTGCCGCTTCGGCGCCGGCGTCGACACCAGCCTTGACGGCGGCCACATCACCTTCAACGGTGATCGAAATTAGCCCGCTTCCGACCTTGTCCTGTCTCACATATTTGACGTTTGCCGCTTTGAGGGCAGCATCCAGCGCTTCAATTGCGCCGATCATTCCACGTGTTTCTACCATTCCGATTGCCTGCTGTGCCATGTTGTTAACTCCTCGTGGCGATGTTGTCGTAACCCCTTGCTGCATGGCCGATGGCTCAATTATGCAGCCTGTTTACTAAGGACTTGCACGGTTTGCCGCGCAACAATGAGTTCCTCGTTAGTTGGAATAATCCAGACCGCGACCTTCCCACGGTGAATTTGTGATTCCTGATCCCCGGTGCCGGTTCGAGTGGTCACGTTCTTGTCAGGGTCAATTTCAATGCCGGCAAAGTCGAGGTTCTCGCAGATTGCAGCACGGATGTCGCGTCCGTTTTCTCCAATGCCGCCCGTGAAAACAAGAGCATCGGCGCCATTTAGAATTGCCAGATAAGAACCGATGTAATGCCTTACCGATTCAACAAAAGCATTCACGGCAAGTTCCGCCTGTTCATTGCCAGCCTGAGCTGCCTGCTCCACTTCTCGCATATCGGCACTGACCCCCGAAAGTCCCTTCAGGCCCCCTTCCGTGCCGAGCTGTTGCCAGATGGTGTCCAGGTCAAATCCGGACTTGAGCAATTGCAAAATAGCAAAGGCATCGAAATCACCGACCCGTGATGCATGTAGAACACCAGTCTGGGCCGTCATCCCAAAACTATTGGCAACGCTTTGCCGGTCTTGAATTGCGCAGATGGAACACGAGCCGCCCAGATGGCAACTGATAATCCGCTTGGCCTCTGGGGCAATCTGCGCCATGCGCGTGGCGATATAGCAATGGCTGGCACCATGAAAACCGTAGCGACGCATGCCATGATCTTCAATCCATGCAGCTGGGATGCCATAAACCTGGCGTGCCATCGGTATCGTCTGGTGAAACGCGGTCTCAAAGGCTGCAACCTGGGGAATCCCCGGGAGTCGGTGCATGAATGCTCGCATGGCATCGATGTAGGGCGGGTTGTGCTGCGGTGCGACTTCAGAAAACTGGGTCATTACTTCAAGCACCTGATCGTCTACTTGAATGGGTTTTCT
>CAUZIY010000135.1:0-8676 GCA_963579995.1 Phycisphaerae bacterium | reverse complement strand
TGATCACCTCGTCAAAGATGAGTAGAGTCCCGGTTTCGGTTGCCAATTTCCGTAACCCGGCCAGGAATTCAGGTTGCAGCGGAACCTGTCCCCAGGTTGAACCGGTTGGTTCTAGGATCATGGCGGCAATATCACTTGAAGCATTCAGGCTTGAAGCTACTGCTTCAAGATCATTGGGTGGTAGATGGATCATTGTCTTGGCTGTTCCCTTGGGAACGCCGCGGGGCGGTGTGCCGTCGTGATGGGCATTGAAGCCGCCAATGACATAATCATGCCAGCCATGAAAGTGACCGTTGAACCGAATAATGTTTTCCCGGCCGGTGAATGCCCGGGCAAGTCGCAGGGCAAGCATGGTTGCTTCCGTCCCTGAGTTGTTGAACCGCACACCCTGGGCGCAGGGGATCAGCTGCTGGATGATTTCCGCCCATTGAATTTCACTTTCGTGACTCGCGCCGAAATGGGTGCCCCGACCAACCTGGGCAAGTACGGCCTGCGTGATGGCGGGGTGATTGTGGCCAAGCAGTAAAGCGCCGTGTCCGCCGGAATAATCAACGTACTGGTTGCCATCAACATCCCACTTTCGAGATCCATGAGCATGGGTGACGAAGATGCCATGCGGTTCAATGTGCCGTGCGTCGTGGGTAATTCCACTGGGAAAGACCTGCCGCGCCCGGCTTGCAAGCTTGGCCGACTCATGGGTCTTACGGCAATATGCATCGACTAGGGGTGAATTATCGAGGTTTAACGGGCAAGCCGGGTAGGGTGGGTCCATGGATGCCATGGCGGGGTTTTCCTTGGCCTGGGTAATCAGGGAGACTTCGTGCTGCATTGGATTGACCAGCCTAGTGGACCGAACCTTGGTGAAAACAAATTATATTCTAGCACGCAGGTCCTGGCATGATGGTACAGGGCGGCAGGTCTTAAATGGCAAAAGGTTTGAATCTACCTGCAATGACTTGTAACGGAAAGATGCAGTAGAATGATTTGGACCTTCTATCGGGTATAGATCAGGAGTAATCACATGTCGACATTGACCCAACAGGTGGCTCGGTGGTTTACTGGCTTTGGAGATGCCCTGGATCGTGGTGATCTTGCTGACGCCATAAACATGTTTAGCGAGGATTGTTATTGGCGGGACATGGTGTCATTCACATGGAACATCATCACCGCTGAAGGTCAAGGTGATATCAAGGCGATGCTGGCCGTTACGGTACCACAGGCCAAGCCATGTCGGTGGGAGATCGAGGGCGAGGCAACTGATGAAGGAGGGGTAACCGAAGCATGGTTTACTTTCGAGACGGTCGTGTCGCGGGGCAAGGGGCATATTCGGTTGAAGGATGGCAAATGTTGGACGCTATTCACCTCTATAGTCAGCCTGAAAGGTTTTGAGGAAAAGGAAGGTGCCACCCGTGAATTCGGCACCCAGCACGGTGCATTTGAAAATCGAGAAACCTGGCTTGAACGAAAGACTCGTGATGAACAGGAACTAGGTCATACACGCCAGCCCTATTGTGTCATTGTCGGTGGCGGACAGGGTGGCATCGGGTTGGCCGCAAGGCTCAAGCGGCTGGAAGTACCAACCATCATCATTGAGAAAAATGAAAGGCCAGGCGATTCCTGGCGCAAGCGATATAAATCCCTGTGTCTGCATGATCCGGTGTGGTACGACCACATGCCCTACCTCCCATTTCCTGATCACTGGCCGGTGTTTTGTCCCAAGGACAAGGTCGGTGATTGGCTCGAGATGTACACCAAGGTCATGGAACTGAACTACTGGCATTCCACGACCTGCCAATCCGCGCAATATGACCAGGAGAATCAGCAGTGGCTTGTGACCGTGGTACGCGATGGCAAGACAATTGTTCTTCAGCCAAAGCAGCTTGTCCTGGCAACGGGAATGTCCGGCATGCCAAACATTCCAGATGTTCCAGGTGCCGAAACCTTTCAGGGCGATCAGCACCATTCGAGCAGGCATACCTGTGGCGCCGATTACGCCGGCAAGAAGTGTATTGTCGTCGGAACGGGCAATTCGGGTCACGATATCTGTGGTGACCTGTGGGAGCACGGCGCTGATGTCACCATGATTCAGCGATCTGCAACCCATGTTTCAAAATCAGAAACACTGATGAAAGTGTTGCTGGGTGGTCTTTATTCACAGTCAGCAGTTGACGCGGGTATGACCACGCAAAAAGCGGACCTTACCTTTGCGTCGATCCCATACAAGCTTCTAGGCGGATTCCATGCAGAAGCCTACAAGGAAATCACGGCCATTGACGCCGATTTTTATGAGCGGTTAAAAGGGGCCGGGTTCCTTCTTGATTTTGGTGAAGATGAATCCGGGTTGTTCATGAAGTACCTGCGTCGTGGTTCGGGGTATTACATTGACGTGGGTACGTCGGGTTTGATCATCGACGGCAAAATTAAATTGAAAAGTGGCGTATCGATCAAGCAGATCAAGGGCCAATCCGTTGTTCTTTCCGACGACTCTGAACTGCCGGCAGACTTGATTGTCTATGCAACCGGATACGGATCGATGAACAGTTGGGCGGGCAAACTCATTTCCCAGGAAGTGGCTGATAAGGTGGGCCGATGCTGGGGGTTGGGCTCAGATACCATGAAGGATCCAGGCCCATGGGAAGGGGAGTTGCGGAACATGTGGAAACCAACCCAGCAGCCGGCACTTTGGTTTCACGGCGGCAATCTCCACCAGTCACGCCATTATTCGCAATACCTGTCGCTGCAGATAAAGGCTCGAATGGAGTCGGTGCCCACCCCGGTCTACGGGCTCTCCAAGGTTCATCATCTTTGCTGACCAAAGGATCGGTGGCTGGTCTGTACTGTTCGTTTAGTGCCGGAACCTATGCGGTTTTGATTAGGTAAACGTCACGCTGCACCGAAGCCAATGGTCTTTTTTTTTATATTATTTAGATATTTGACGCTTGATATTTTTATATATCTGCTAAGATGCGGGTCCGCTGGAGTTTTATCTGCATTAAATCAGGTTGAAATAAATCACGCGGAGGGCCGGTGCTGGAGCTGCAGGGTGTTTGTTTATTTTGTGGCAAGCTTTGTTTTAAGAGAAGGTACAAGTTAATGGGCTTGGGGGTTCTTCTCCGGTTCGTTAAGGGTAAGCAGAAGGATATCGCTGCGCCGCTTGATGCTCATCACTGGCAGGGTCTGCAGCAGCTTGAACCGCGTCTGCTGCTATCCGGATCGGGTTACGTCGATACCTTGGCCGATGAAAACAACGGCATCGACGTAGGCAATGTTTCGTTGCGCGAAGCGGTCCAGCACGTCCAGCAGGACGCTGGCAGTCAGGGTGACGCCGACACGAGTGTTGACGAAGATCCCACGGCCATTGCACTGACCAATGCCGTTACCAGCCTAGCGGAGAATGTCGACACGAGCATTGCCACGAAGGTGGCCGATATTGTGATCACCGATGCTGATGGTGGTGTCAATGATATTACGGTTTCAGGTCCAGATGCCGCTTTCTTCGAAGTGGTGGGCAGCGAGTTGTTCCTCAAGGCTGACGTCGCCCTCGACTATGAGACTGACAGTAGTTACGAGATCACTCTGGCCACGGGCAGCTTGGACATTACTCTGATTGACGGCGGGGCTCCGTATGGCAAAACCCATTTCATGTATGCGGGCAAGTACCAACTGACGATGCATGACTCGGCTGGAGACCGCTGGTCAACGGTAGGTTCGGATGATGCAAAACTATATGTTGGGGATTTCGGCAACTGGTCCGGTCCTTTCCATGGGCAAACCAAAAGAGTTGTGGAATTTGAAGTTCTAAATGATGGTGATGTGTACATATATTTTACGTGGATGTATGGCCAAAATAGTTCAACATTGAGCGAAATATCGTGGACATTGGAGAAAGACAATTCTACAGGAGGTAACGTTAGGGTTGACCATGCCTTTTCAATCTTCGACGTTGACGAAGGTCCGACGGCTATTGTGTTGACCAACGCCATTCTGAGTTTGGTTGAGAATGCCGATACAAGCAATCCTACGAAGGTTGGGGATATCGAGATTGCCGATGATGCCCTAGGCACCAATGATGTTGCGCTCTCTGGCGCGGATGCTGCTTTCTTCGAAGTAGTGGGTAGCGAGTTGGTTCTCAAAGCTGGCGTCGACCTCGACCACGAGACCCAATTCAGTTACGCGGTCACGCTGACTACGGGCAACGTAAGCGTTGACCATGCCATTTCAATCTTGGATGTTTCCGAAGATCTCGAGGCCATTGGGCTGATTAACGCCGTGACCAGCCTGGATGAATCCGCCGACACGAGCATGGCCATGAAGATGGGCGACATCGAGACCACCGGCCCCGGCGGGGGCACGAATACGGCATCCTTTACTGACAACTTCAATGCTATCAATACGCGTTGGTCAACTTTTGACGAAGCCAGCGCAACAAGTTCCGCCCCTTCTTCATGGAACTTTGATAATGATCGAATCGAACAAACCACAAATATTCATGGAGCCATTCCCGATGGACAGGGTGCCTTGTGGGGTACGATCAACTATGTCGACAACCCGAGTTTAAACCACGGTACGACGGACGTGCGAAGCCGGGTATACAGCGGCGACAATGACGACATTGGACTTGTAAGTCATTATTCGAAGGGTACAGGCTCTCATTATCGTTTTTCCATAAGACAAGAATCAGGCAAAGCTTACCTTTTGCGGATTGACAACAGCAATAATACTGCTGTCCTGCTGAATTATGTCTCAGCCACCTACACCAAAAATCAATGGTTTGAGATGCGACTTGTGGTGGAGGGGAACCAACTGACCGGCTACAAGGACGGCGTGCAAATTATAACTGCTGTCGACAACACGGCAGGTGGTCCCTTGCCCGCTGGAACGGTTGGGCTGTTCGCCGGCGGCAATACACCCAGCTATTTTGATGATTTTGAGGTGGTTTCAGATAATTTAAATGGGCTGACCCTTGGCGGCGCCGATGCTGATTCCTTTGAGGTGGTAGGTGGTGCTTTGTTTCTCAAGGCCGGTATCGCCCTCGACCTTGAGATCAAGAGCAGTTACACGGTTTCACTTAACATCGACAACGTGAGCGTCGACCACACGCTTATGATTGCCGCAGGTCCCACGTCCATTTCACTAACCAACACCGTCGCCAGCTTAGCGGAGGATACCGACACCACAAGCGCCACCAAGATGGGCGACGTCGTGATCGCGGACCCGGACGGAGGCACCAACGACGTGACCCTTTCCGGTGCGGATTTTTCTGTCTTCGAAGTGGTGGGTAGCGAATTGTTCCTTAAGGCCAGCGTCGCACTCGACTACGAGACTCAGGGTAGTTATGAAGTCACGCTCACCACGGGCAACGTGAGCACCAGCCACACGTTTGCGATCGTCGACGTTGACGATCTTCCCACGGCCATTGCACTGGCCAACGCCGTCACCATATCGGCTGCGGATAACGATACGAATAGTGCCACGAAGGTGGCCGATATTATGATCACCGATGCTGATGGTGGTGTCAATGATATTACGGTTTCAGGTCCAGATGCCGCTTTCTTCGAAGTGGTGGGCAGCGAGTTGTTCCTCAAGGCTGGCGTCGCCCTCGACTACGATACCCAGAGTAGTTATGCGGTCACGCTCGCCACGGGCAGCGTGAGCGTCGACCACACGTTTGAATTGGTCGCCGACGTTGAATATGTCGATGTGCAAGCCGGTTCCGTAAAATTCAGAACTACAACTGGAAACTTTGATGAAGATATAGAGTGGATATCAGCCACGCCCTGGTGGAAAAATAAAGGCGCTGCCAGAAATGCTGTCGGAAAGGATCCTGGACCTTATGGGAGTAATGCAAATAGTTATATAGCTTATTGTTATCACCCCACTGATCCCCAGTGTTATTATCAATATTATGAAGGTTGGTATTCCTATTATAAACCAGCCTCATCCTCATACGGCACATATACTGGGGGTGGAAGAACAATTACCCCTGGTCAGACTAAAGTAGCTTATGTCTCCTCGGAATTTACACTGGGCAACGCCGTTGCCAGTCTAGCCGAGGACGCTGACACAAGCAGCTCCATAAAGATGGGTGATATCGTGATTACCGGTCCTGACGAGGGCGCGGTTGCGGTCTTCCTGTTGGGTTCCGATGCCACATCGTTCGAAATAATTGGTGACGAGTTACGCCTCAAGGCCGGTGTCACTCTTGATCATGAAATCAAGGATCGCTATGCAGTCATACTTGCCATGGAAAACATCAGCGTCAGCCATACGCTTGTTATAACCAATGTTGATGAAACACCCACTGCCATCGCATTGACTAATGCTGTAACGAGTCTGGATGAGTCTGTTGATACGAGCAATGCAACGAAGATAGGCGAGATCGTAATCTCCGACCCTGATAGGGAGGTGGGGTTGTTTGCTGCTAATACGGGCAGTCTTTTAAATGGTGTGTTAACGCTTCTTGATGACCAGTACGCCGACATTCCTGCCAGCATCATGGGTGACTGGCCGGGAACGGAAGGTTTTGAGCTGTCAGTGGAAATCAAGGCGGCCAGCGACGGCAACATCGGCGAAACAGAGCGTCAATACGGCACCCTGATTCAGCGTTCCAGTACATCCAGTAGTGGCCATGGGCCAATGGTGTTTCTATTTGACGATGGATCGATTCAAGTGCGACTGCACAAGTCTGATAAGCTTGAAATTTCCAATGCTGTGGCCTCATGGAATGATTGGGTGAAATTGAAATTTGTCCTCAATGCTTCCACCACGCCGAAGACCCTGAAGATCTTTATCAATGACGAGGAGAAGGGCAGTCGCGACCTCACCAGGTGGGATGACTATGTTGCCATTGCCAACGAATTCGCGGACGCGCCCACGCGTTTAGGCGGGAATTGGGCCGAAAATGACGTCCAGAACCTCAACGCGCAGATCAGAAACCTTTATATTTCGGGCATCTCCGACATTCTCGATGATGCCCTGGGCGGGAATGAGATTACGCTTTCCGGTGTGGATGCTGCGTTGTTTGAGGTGGTGGGTGATGCTTTGTTTCTTAAGGCTGGCGTCGCCCTCGACTACGATACCCAGAGTAGTTATGCGGTCACGCTCGCCACGGGCAGCGTGAGTATCGACCACTCGCTTATGATTACCGTTGATGAGGATCCCACGGGCATTGCGTTGAACAATGCCGTTGCCAGTCTAGCGGAGAACTTCGACACGAGCAGTGCCACGAAGATGGCTGATGTTGTGATCATTGATCCCGACGGAGGCACCAACGCCGTGACCCTATCCGGTGCAGATTCTGCTATCTTCGAAGTGGTGGGTGGCGAATTGTTCCTCAAGGCCAGCGTCGTACTCGACTACGAGACCAAGATCAGTTACGCGGTCACGCTCACCACGGGCACCGTGAGCGTTGATCATACGCTCGCGATTACCGACGTTGACGAAGATCCCACGGCAATTGCACTATCCAACGCCGTTACCAGCCTGCCTGAGGATACTGACACAAGTAACCCCGTAAAGATGGGTGATATCGTAATCACCGATGATGCTCTAGGCGCTAATAATGTTTCGCTCTCCGGCGCGGATGCTGATTTCTTCGAAGTGGTGGGCAGCGAATTGTTTCTCAAGGTCGGCGTCACTCTCGACCACGAGACCCAGAGTAGTTACGCGGTCGCGCTCACCACGGGCACCGTGAGCGTTGATCATACGCTCGCGATTACCGACGTTGACGAAGATCCCACGGCAATTGCACTATCCAACGCCGTTACCAGCCTGCCTGAGGACACTGACACAAGTAACCCCGTAAAGATGGGTGATATCGTAATCACCGATGATGCTCTAGGCACTAATAATGTTTTGCTCTCCGGCGCGGATGCTGATTTCTTCGAAGTGGTGGGCAGCGAATTGTTTCTCAAGGTCGGCGTCACTCTCGACCATCAGGTTAAAAGTAACTACACCGTCATGATGACTACGGGTAGTGTGAGCGTCAGCCACACACTTTCGGTTACTAGGTCCAACAATGCTCCAACCGTTGGCGCGACTGCTTCTGCCGGCTTCACGGAAGGTGACGATGCCTCCAGCCAGGATCTGAGTGACTCCGGCACGGTTTCCTTTGACGATGTCGATGCTGACGACGTGGTCGATATCTCCTTTGCCTTCAACATGAATATTGCCTGGTCTGACGGATCGTTGGATACCAGTCTTGCTGAATCACTGGTCGATGGTTTCTTTGTGACCATGGTCACCGATGCCACTGCGCCAGGGGCCACTGATTGGAGCTACTCAGCCAACGCACTTGATCTTGATTTCCTTGCCGAAGGTGAAACGATCACCTGGAGCTATACGATCACCGCGACGGACGAATTTAACGCATCTGGCACCGGTACCATTGGTTTCGCTATAACTGGCACCAACGATTCGCCGACCGTAATCGCTACCGAATCCACGGTCTTTATTGTGGCCGACAATTGGGCAGGTGGCGACGAGCCGGCCCCGGGGATTGCTTTACTGGACGAAGATTCAAGTGGGGAACCTGAGCCGGACTTTCTTCTGGTTCCGAGCTTGTCGGATTTGACGCCAGATACTGGAGGCCTATCTCCCCACACCGCGTTTGTGATCAGGAATCACCAGCCCAGCGAAAACACGTTTATTGATGAATATTTTGAAGGTCTCAACTCT
>CAUZIY010000134.1:0-8729 GCA_963579995.1 Phycisphaerae bacterium | reverse complement strand
CAATTTTTACTTAAAAAAAAAAAAAAGTAGCGTACACGGGCACTCCAGTCGCAGAAAATGGGTGGTTTCACCCAAACATTCCGATGAAACGCCCCCAGGAACCTTAAAGCAATGATATAAAAGGACTTGCCCCAATCCAGCCAACCTAACCACCAGAATCAGGGCATCTTATCGGCCCTAACACCCTGTACCGCCCCATCTAATGGGGGGATTGTGAGTTTCAGACCCGCTGCCAACTGGTCCGGGTCACCGCCAATGACCTTGCGGTTGGCTTCATATATGACTCGCCAACGGGCCCCATCCTTATAGTACTGCTGAGCAATCAACCACAAGTTCTCCTCACCACCGACCAAGTGAGTCGCTGCCCCATCTGAAACCTGCTGAACCACATCGGTATCACGCTCGATTTGTGCCGGCAGCTTGATGAACTGGCCCACATGGAGCTGCCGCGGGTCAATGGTGGGGTTGGCACGCGCAATATAAACCCAATATTCCTGGGCACCATAGACGCGATGGGCCACGGTGATCAGGGTATCGCCCGGTTTGATCTCGTATCGCTGATGCTGAGGCACCACATCAACCGCAGGCGATACGCTAGTCGCGGCCCCTGGAAGATCTTCGCCATCTGGCCCCCGGACAGGAACAATGGCCGCAGTTGGCTGATCGGCAATAGGCATAGAAGCCGGTAGTTGCGGTTCTGGCACCACCGACAGGCTCGGAGCGTCTATTCCGAAGGTCCGGACCCGGGTTGTGCTTTCAGCCGCCAGTGGTTTGGGGGCCGTTGCCGCAGAGCCTGTAGACCCAACCGCCAGGCCAGGCAGATCATCTACCGAACGTCCTGTGCTTTCCTTTAGGTCCAGTCCCTCACGACCTGGGGGCTGTGACGTGGCTGCTTGCAATTCAACTGATTTGTCCACCGCCATCCCTTCGGAAAGTTGAGATGAGTTCGATGGCCGATCCCGATAGATCCCTGTTGCGATAATGATAGCGCACAACACAATCGCCAGGCCAAATGCCATCTTGTACGGTCGCGTCATATACAAGCTCCTGATTACAAGAAAGTGAACAGCCAAAGTGTACTCGGGACCCTTGGGTTCAGCTAGGGGACGATCCCGTACCTGACTCCCCATAAATCCCCCTTCCCCCTGCCTCAATATCACCCCGACCATAACGGGGTGATAAACTAGTGACATGGCAACCATTTCCGTCGTCATCTGTTGCGCCAACTGCGAGGACACGCTGGTACAGGCTTGCCAGTCAGCCAGTTGGTGCGATGAATTAATCGTGGTCGACTCTGGCTCAACTGATTCAACACCCCACATCGCACAGCAATATGCCGATCGTTACATCCTCGAACCGTGGCGTGGACACACGGGCCAAAAACAATTCGCCGCCGATCTATGCAAAAATGACTGGGTTTTTTTCCTGGATGGAGATGAAGAATGTTCACCCAAACTGACCCAGGAACTACAGGCGTTGGACGATCGCCAACTCAAGGACTATGACCTATTATTGATACCACGCAGAAATCATGTCATGGGGCGGTACGTGCGTGCCTGGTCGCCCGACCACTTGACGCGAATCTTTCATCGAGGTCGCTGCCAGTGGGGCAACCATGTATTACATGACACGCGATCCGCATCAAGCCAGTCCCGCATGACAAAACTGCGCGGCCACCTAATCCACAAACAGCATAGTCGCGCCCACTACGCGGATTACTTCTCGGGCAAGCGAATGGACGATCGGCTCATGGATGTTGCGCAGCTGATGTACGATCACGGGAACCGATGTTCCTTTGCCGACCTGATCCTACGACCAACGGCGGCATTTCTTAAATTTTATTTTATCAAGCGGGGATTCCTTGACGGCTCGTTTGGATTACTGATTGCTCAAAAGGCGGCGGTGAGCACGCAACTCAAGTACTCCGCACTCTGGGCCATTCAACACCAGGTAAGCCGCACTACCAGTGACAAACCCACCGATGAACAGGGGAAATAGCACTCACCCAAAACACATTGCCGGCACCTGACATACCAACTACTTGCTTGTGTTAAATGCTTGACAGCAACACCGGGCGCATCTACATTCCGATTAATTGGACTTCGAGAAGATGATGCCATGACGGATACCGAATCACGCCTGACCATCATAGAGGATGGCCCCATCTCAAGCGTCCGGTTTCTAGACCAGAATATCCTCGAAGAAAACAGCATCCAGAAGATTGGCGCAGAGATTTCGCAGCTAATCGACCAGGCAAGCAACCCAAAGTTGCTGATTGATTTCCAAAATGTTGAACACCTATCCTCGGCAGCGCTGGGGACCTTGATCTCGATCAACAATCGAATAAAAGAAAAGGGCGGCCAACTGCGGCTGGTGAATATCAACCCGCAGATCTATGAAGTGTTCGCAATCACCAAACTCGACAAACTTTTCAAAATCTACGAAGATTCCGAGAAGGCGTGTGCGAGTTTTTCGTGATCCGATCCAAGGCCATTTAGATTTGCAGGGCACCGCAAACTGCATGGGCAGCAAGTGGCGGAGTGGGTCCTTAAACCAATGAAGCAAGTGACGATCGCCAGTCGGGCATCACAGGCTCGCAAGGCACATGACGCGCTGATGCCCGAGGTTGCCGCCGCCGGATATAGCGGCGACTCGCAATTTGCTATTCGCCTTGCCCTCGACGAGGCCTTGGCCAATGCGATGTTCCACGGCAATGGCGGTGATCCGGCCAAGAGAGTACTGGTTGAATACGAAATTAATGACGAATTGGTTTATATCAAGATCCAAGATGAGGGCCATGGATTCAACCCCAAGACAATCCCCGATCCAACCCTAGAAGAGAATCTTTGCAAACCCAATGGCCGCGGCATCATGCTTATGAAGGCCTACATGAGCGAAGTAAGCTTCGATGACCTGGGACGGTGTGTCACCTTGATCAAAAACCGTAACTGCAAGCGGCCCGTGGCATCGCACCCTACCCAACAGGATTAGAAGGATCCTCATGCCAAAACAACAAAACATCCGCTTGGGATACCTGACGGCAATATGGCTGACACTGGCCACGATGGTCATGATTTGCATGCCAACGCGGGCCAATGCAAACCAACTTGATGACGCCTTGAACCAGGCGCCCCAAGACGCAACATTTTTAGTAATTGCGCCCAGCATGACAAGGCTCAGCGAAAAAATCGCTCTAGCCAACCGGCAACTCGACCTGAACATCCCAGACCTGCTCGATGTCCTTGGTGAATTCAAACGCATCGCCGGACTCATTGCCGGCATTGATAACCAGGGACCGCTCGTCATTGCGGTCCGCATGAATAACGGCGAACCAGACCAACCCAACGACAGGTCACTGTTGTTGTTACCGGTATCCGATTACAAGGCTTTCGTGCAGCCGCGGGCAACACAAGAAGATGGTCCGATCCAGCGTATCACACTCGCCACTGGACACGAAGGTTTTGCCAAGCAAAGTGGTTCCTTTGCCGTGATTGGCAAACACCGTGAATCGCTCATTTCCCACCAACCAGCCAATAATGCCGACGAGGTTCGCGACGACCTGGGAACACTAGGCAACCAGGTGATTGAAGATAGTGACGTTATTATTTTGATGCATGGCGAACAAATCCAGCACACCCTGGATTCGGCAAATGACATGGCCGCATCCAATGCCGGCGACAGCACAAAAAAATCCGGGAAAAAGAACCAGGCAACTGCATCGGACATGAAGAATGCCTTGATACAGCAGGCATCGGACCCTCTTGCCAATCTCGATGGCCTGATGCCTGATACCGAAGGGGTCGTACTTGGATTCACGATCACCAACGAGGGACTTAATATCTCGGGGGCGATCAATTTTAAAGCAGATTCCGCCACGGCATCGATGATCAATCCTGTCGCCAGCAGCAATGACCTGACCCGCGTACCCGACCAACCCTTCCTCATTGCCAGTTCAGTTAACTTCGGCGGCCTTGATCTGAGCAAACTGCGAAAGCTCATGCTCGGGATTCACCCGGTGACTGGCAACAACTGGCTTTCCCAAGCCATCATTGCCCACTCGGACGAGGCAGACAACGCGCAAACCTGGGTACAGGTAAAATACTTGCCTTCACAAACCGCCGCGGTGGGTGGAATGACCAGCACCCTCAATTGCCTCAGGACCAGTGACGCCCAGAAGTTGGTTGCCCACATCCGAAAAGAACTTGAAAATCTAAATTCCCATAACCAACCCGATTCACCCGACAGGCTTGGGCCCGACGGCGTGCGAGATTCACAAACCCCGGCAACCGCACACTACCAAGCCAACCATTTCCAAATTGATGGTCTATCTGTAGACCAGTATTCGGTTTCACAATCACCCCGGCCACAAAACAGGATGAAGCCGGTAGGACCGATGGGACCGATGCTCGCGGGACTGATGCAGGGGGCTGAGGAGAAGAATGGCTTTATCGTTGCATCAGGGCAATACGTCCTCATCACCGAGTCGCCAGACATGCCGTTGTTACGCAGCAGTCTTAAAGCACTTGAGACTCAAACTGGTTTGGGCGCAAATGCACAAATCAGCGCCGGTCGCAAGCAACTATTTCTCGACACCCCAATCGCGGAGAGTTTCATAGATATTGGTTCAATACTACAGTTGCCCATGGTGCGCATGGGGCTGACCATGTTCGGAATCACGCCCCAACCCCAGACGCAAATGATTCCCATTGCCGTCGGACTGTCGGCCAGGGATCATGGCGTTGGTGGTCGCTTTCATGTGCCGACTTCAGTGATTGACATGGTTACCGCAGTCATCATGCAGGCGAAGGAGATAGGAAAAGCCTCCTCCCGACCGGCACGCACCAAGCCAAAATATCCAAGGAAGTTCGGGCCCCAGCCATATGGACGGGACCATGGACTTCCTTTTGCACCGGGGCAAGGACTGCCGCCGGACATGCCACCCAATATGCCCCCTGGGGGATTAAGACGCTAAAACGTCTACAGCAACACCCGACCTCCACACCACTTTGCATGGCCGCTAGCCGCGACTTAGGATGCTAGGAACCATGAACATATTGATCATTGGCAGTGGCGGGCGCGAACATGTGCTGGGATGGAAAATCAGCCAGTCACCCAGATGTAATCAACTCTATTTCGCACCCGGCAATGGTGGCACGGAGCAACTGGGCGAAAACATTGACATTAATACTGACCACATTAACACTAAAACGGTTGATCAGCTCGACTATTTTTGCCGGCACCACAAAATCGAACTGGTTGTGATCGCACCCGAGGACCCACTGGCCCAAGGCTTGGCAAATCGCCTGGCCAAACCCGGGCGTACCATCTTTGGTCCCACGGCCGAGGCCGCACGCCTGGAAGCGGATAAAGCCTATTGCAAACAGTTGATACGGTCCGCAGCCATTCCAACGGCTGACGCGCGGATTTTCGACCACCCGGACAGTGCCATCCCTTTTGCCCAAACACATGAAACGCCGCTGGTGGTCAAGGCATCCGGACTGGCCAAGGGTAAGGGCGTCATCGTCTGCGACAATGGCAATGATGCCGTCGAAGCTGTAAACCTGATCATGAAAGAGCAAGCCTTTGGTGAGGCTGGTAATACCGTGGTTATCGAGGAACGCCTGGTTGGGCAAGAGGTTTCCGTCCTGGCCTTGGTGGATGGCCGGAACATATTCGTGCTCGACCCCGCCCAGGACCACAAGCAGGCTTTTGAAGGTGATCGCGGCCCCAATACCGGGGGCATGGGCGCCTACTGCCCGACACCCTTAGTCGATGACCAACTGATGCAAACAATTGAACGAGAGATCCTTGTCCCCACAGTTGATGCGCTGCGTCGCGATGGGGTTGAATACAAGGGAGTGTTGTATGCCGGGTTAATGCTTACAGCCGGGGGACCGAAAGTGCTTGAATATAACTGCCGGTTTGGCGATCCGGAAGCACAACCACTCATGATGCGATGCCAAGGGGATCTTTTGGAACTCATGCTCGCCACCGCCCACGGTGAATTGCAGACCGCTGAACTCAGTTGGTCCCCGCGCAGCTGCTGCTGCGTGGTCATGGCCAGCGGTGGTTACCCCGGAAGTTATGAAACCGGCAAACCCATAACCGGCATCGAGGACGCTGAAGCCGATGAAGACGTGAAAGTCTTCCATGCAGGAACCGCAATCAAAAACAACCAGTTGGTGACGGCCGGCGGGCGGGTTCTGGGCATATGCGCCATGGGCGACGATCTGGCTGACGCACAAAACAAGGCCAATGCAGCCTGCGAAAAAATTCATTTCGAAGGTGCATTTTGGCGCACTGATATTGGCGATCGCGTTTTAAGCGGTGCCGGCAGCGTCTAAAAAGCACAACGCCATGCTCCAAGACATTACGCAACTAAAACACGAGGCGGACCGTGACCTCGAACTGGTTACTGACGCCAATGCCCTCGAACAGTTTCGGATCAAGTACCTGGGAACCAAGGGGCAGATCAAGGCACTGATGAGCCAGCTCAAGCAAGTACCCAAAGATCAAAAACCTGCCTTTGGACAAGCCGCCAATGCTCTTCGCCAAAAACTGAAATCAGCATACGAAGCCAAAAAACCGCAGTTTGCCGCCAACCCAGACAAATCCCGGCATTCGATGATTGACGTGACTGAGCCTGGCCTTCCACCGCGGCTTGGCCGAACCCACGTGATTACCCAGACCATCGAGGGACTGATCGAGGTTTTTGGACGCATGGGTTTCGAGATAGCAACCGGCCCTGAGGTTGAAGATGAGTATCACAATTTTATTGCACTCAATATTCCACCGCAGCACCCTGCACGTGATCCGCTCGATAATTTCTACCTGACAGACCCAACACAAGACAATCCCGTACTCCTGCGATCGATGACCAGCACGATTCAAATCAGGGTCATGAAAAACACACCACCACCTGTACGAGTAATTGCCACAGGACGGTGCTATCGGCCCGATGAACATGATGCGACCCATTCCTCCATGTTTCACCAAATCGAGGGACTCTACGTCGATCGAGGGGTGAGCATGGCGGATCTCAAAACAACACTGCTGCAATTCGCCCATGCCTATTTTGGCCCGGAGGCTGATGTTAAACTGGTTCCAAGCTATTTCCCATTCACCGAACCATCAGCCGAGCTTTATATGAAAATGCAGTTGGGCGACCGCTGGGAGTGGATCGAGATGGGAGGTTGCGGGATGGTGGACCCGGCCGTCTTTGAGGAAGTGGGCTACGATCCTGAGGAGTGGACGGGGTTTGCGTTTGGCCTGGGTATCGAACGACTGGCTATGCGCAAGTACGGTATCACTGATATCCGGTGGCTTTTTAACAATGACCTTCGTTTTCTCAGACAATTCTGATTCACGTTGCAACACTTCGATATCTTGCTTATTGTAATGCTCATTATTTATCAAATAGGGGTAACGAGAACGTGACTGAATCCACAATTGCGCCCAATAATCAGACCATCATGACCACCGACCTGCCACTGGTGGGGCGCCGACAGGGCAAGGTCCGTGACATTTATGAATGCCAAGCCCTCACTGGCGACCAAACGACCGAGTGCCTGCTCATCATTGCCAGCGATCGGATCAGCGCCTTTGATGTAATTATGACAAATGGCGTGCCCGGCAAGGGCATCGTGCTAACACAAATCAGCAAATTCTGGTTTGATCGAATCCACCAGGAGTTTGGCAACCGCCTACAGCACCACCTGATCAGCACCAACGCAAGTGATGTCCAAGGATTAAGCCAGGAACAGGCCCAGTCCCTATCAGGCCGTGTCATGGTTGGGCGCAAGACCAAGGTTGTTCCAATTGAATGCGTGGTACGTGGTTACCTGGCTGGTTCAGGATGGCGAGACTACCAGAAAACATCTGCGGTCTGCGGCATCAAGCTTCCATCCGGGCTTACCCAATGCGAGAAGCTACCCGAACCCCTATTCACACCGGCCACCAAGGCGGATGAAGGACATGACGAAAACATCTCATTCGAAAAGGCCTGCGAATTGGTGGGTAAAGATCTAATGGCAACACTGCGTGACTTGAGTATCCAGATCTACCAGATGGGTCATGACTATGCTGCCAGCCGTGGGATCATCCTGGCCGACACGAAATTCGAGTTTGGACTTACCGATGATGGCCAACTCCTGCTCATTGACGAGGTTCTAACCATGGACAGTTCACGCTTTTGGCCGGCAGATAAGTACGAATCAGGTCGAGACCAGGAGAGTTACGACAAGGAATACGTACGCAGCTACCTGAGCGGATTGGTGGATGCAGGGCAATGGGATAAAACCCCCCCAGGCCCGGCACTTCCTGAAGATGTTATTCGCAATACGCTCGCCAAATACCAATCGGCCTACCATGCATTGGTCGGCACAAATATCGAACTGTAATCAGCGAAGAACCACCGCACTGATTTACCCGGCATCTACGCCACATGTCAACTTGTGGCTCCTTTTTTCCGCCTCGACTCCACCGGATCGATGAGTGTGGTTATAATCCGTTACATACGAAACGCATCTGGCCACTTGAATCAATAGCCAGGCGTACAACACCAAACGGGGTGTAGCTCAGCTTGGTAGAGCGCTACGTTCGGGGCGTAGAAGTCGCAGGTTCAAATCCTGTCACCCCGATTCGACATAAATAAGTCTGAATCCCGGCGTTAGGGATACCCGTTTAAGCGACGGCGTGGCCGTAACCCAAGGTCTGAAACGTATCAACTG
>CAUZIY010000133.1:0-8782 GCA_963579995.1 Phycisphaerae bacterium | reverse complement strand
CGACGCCACCTGAGATGGGTGAACAAACATCCCCCGAACCTTCGCGGTCTGGTCAGCTCGGCCCATCCAGCCCTTAATCCGCCGGTTTGTTCGTCCGCACGGACTGTTGCCCGACATAAAGGCAGACAGGTCGCCCGTGGCAAACCGGATCAGTGGATATTCCGGAGACAGTGTGGTCACGACAATTTCGCCCACTTCACCTTCTGTTACCGGTTCTCCAGTACCCGGCCGTACGATTTCCACAATCACTTTTTCCTCAAGGATCATGCCCTCTTTTGCCGAGGATTCGTATGCGACCATCCCAAGATCTGCGGTGCCATAAAACTGGACCACATCGACGCCAGAATCACTGAGTTCAGTGCGCAGGCTGCCCGGCAGTGCCTCCCCACCCACGAGTCCCAACGACAACGTGTCCACCGGGATTTCCATCTCCGCAGCTTTGTCCAGGATAATTTTCAAGAAAGACGGTGTCCCGCAATAAGCCCGGGGTTGTAGTCGTGCCATCACCTGAACCTGCAGTTCAGTCTGACCGATTCCTCCCGGAAACACAGGACAGCCAAGCGCCCGTGCCGCACTGTCGACCATCAGACCCGCCGGGGTAAAGTGATACGAGAATGTGTTGTGAATCAGGTCACCGGCCCGTATGCCGGCAGCGTGTAACCCGCGGGCAAAATTCCAGTAATCGTCTCGGGCAGCACCGGGTTCGAATATTCCACCCGGTGAGGCAAACACATTATAAAAGCTGTCCATCCTGACTGCGGCGTACCCACCCAGCGGCGGCAATTCGCTCTGACGTTCGGCGATGTCTGACTTCCGAGTGAGGGGAATCATCGACAGGGTATCTCTATCATTGATATCCGCAATATCAACGTCAGCCAATATCGCAGCATAGGCCGGCGCATGATCCCGCGCGTTGTGCAACTGCTTTTTTAGCTCATCAAACTGCTGTTTCTCGCGAAGTACCGAATCACGGGTCTCTAGGGCATCGTAAAAATCAGGCATTGAGGTCACCTTACTAGATCGTTGCAATCGTAACACCCGCCGAGATTCGGTCGAGTCAAGCAAGTACAGGCTGGATAGGCACCTTCAATTGGGCCTTTGTAACACATTAGTTACTCAACAAATAATTTGGTATCGCCGATCAACTCAACCAACGCTTGCGCCGGCGATATTGTTTCATGTTTCTGAAATTATGCTGGTCACGACCACTGGCTCCAAGATAGAACTCTTTGATATCCTCATTACCCAACAGTGTCTGTGCGTCGCCATCCATCACCACCCGACCGTTCTCCAGAATATAGCCATAGCGGCTGTAGCGTAGAGCCATGTTGGTGTTCTGTTCTGCCAATAGGAATGTGACCTTTTCGTCCTCGTTCAACCGCTTAACGATCTCAAAGATTTCTTCGACCAGTTGCGGTGCCAATCCCATTGACGGCTCATCCAGTAACATCAGTTTAGGTCTTGCCATGAGCGCACGACCAATCGCGACCATCTGCTGTTCGCCGCCGGATATGTAACCGGCAAGTGATTTAAGTCGATCTTTCAAGCGTGGAAAATAATTGTAAACGAGCTCCAAGTCATCTGCCACGCCTTTACGGTCACCACCACGGGTATAAGCGCCGGTCAACAAATTTTCTTCTACGGTCAGATGCTCAAAACAGTGCCGGCCTTCCATCACCTGGATAACGCCGCGTTTCACCAGTTCACTGGGCGTGAGCCCATCTATACGGGCCCCTTGATAATCAATAGCTCCTTTGGTGACGACACCGCGTTCAGTGCCCAGCAGGTTTGAAATGGACTTCAGTGTGGTTGTCTTACCGGCGCCGTTGGCCCCAAGGAGGGCGACAATGCCCTCCTCGGGGACTTCGAGTGAAACACCTTTGAGCACCAATATGACGTGATCATAGATCACCTCAATATTGTTCACACTCAAGAAACTTGCATTGCCACTCACAACAGTTACCTTAGTTAGAAGTAATACCGCTACAAGCAACTATCAACCGCAGTCACGCGGTGTAATGTCGTTTTCCGCTGCGTACTTCGCTGCGTCAGCTTCCATCATCGGCCGGACAACATCCCGCATGACAGGTATCCAGTCACTGATGACCGTCCACGATTTAGCACTTGCATCCCAGCGCTGAAATAAGACCGGATGACCGCCTTCATGGTCTTCACAAGTCACCTTGATCTCAGCAAAACCGGGCAAACCCAAACGCTCCCAATCAGCCGCTGTCACGTGCATGTTTTCAAGTCCCCAGCGGACCTGTTCGCCACTCGGCACTTTCACACCAAAGTGTTTCTGTGCATTACTGACAGCTTCCATGGCAAAAATGTGATTCAGCAATCCGCGGATATAGAGAACCTCGTAAATCCGACCTACATCTCCTGCACCTTTGCCTTTGTCATACACGTACTTCTTGATGTCTTCGTGCAGAGGTGTTTCGGCACCGGATGCATGAAACGTCGCTGATCGATAGCCATTTGCTGCGGCGCCAGCCGGCAGTACATCGTTTTCGGAACCCGACCACCAGTTGCCAATAAACCGATCCATGGGATAGTTGATGGCCGCAGCTTCCTTGATCGCGGTCGAATTCATAATGCCCCAACCTGACATAAACACATAATCCGGGCGCTTTTTACGGATCTGCAGCCACGTGGCTTTCTGCTCCTGACCCGGGTGGTCAACCGCCAGCAACATCAACTCATATCCATATTTTTCAGCCAGCACCTTCAACGTCGGATTGGCTTCCTTACCATAGGCCGAGTTATGAAAAACATGGGCGATTGTCTTGCCCTTTAACTTGTCCATCCCACCCATTTCCGCACCAATATAGCTGATCACTGCTGTGGCCTGTGACCAGTAAGTGGTCGGAAAGTTGAAGTACCAAGGAAATACAGTACCCACAGCACCTGAAGTACGCCCGTATCCCATTGACAACAGTGGTAGCTTGTCGACCGCGACTTTGGGAATCAGCTGGTAGGTCACACCGGTCGAGTTTGGAATCACAACCGCCGGTCGATTGCTTTTTAGTTTCTCGTAGCACTCGACAGCGACCTTGGTGTTGTAGCCCATCTCACACTCTTCGTACACAATCGGTACGCCACCAATCCCGCCATCGCGCTCATTCAACAATGTGAGATAGTCGGCAAAACCATTGGCGAACGGCACGCCATTTGGTGCATAGGGACCTGTTCGGTACGTCAGTCCCATTTGGTAAATCTCTTCTGCTGCCGACGCCGTATTAACAACAAACGGGCTCGTGATGAGTGCTACTAAGAGCCCACTAACCATCAGATTTTTGATACGCATATCAACCTCCATCATGTTTAACAACTGATAACTTCTACTATTACCTATTAACTCTACTTATACCAATCACCTCTACCTATCACTAATTACTCCAGAACATCATCTAGAAACATCATCGGCCTCAATGTGGAAACGGCCATAGGCGCAGCTTTTCTTTCGCAATCTGCCAAAGCCGCGCTATACCATGAGGCTCAACAATCAAAAAGAAAATAATCAGTCCACCAAAGAATATAAACTCAAAATGCTTGGCGGTCACGGCCTCAAATCCGAACCCATAGACCATCACGTTAGTCAGGACGATTGGCATCAGCACGATAAATGCTGCGCCGATGAACGACCCTAGCATGCTGCCCAAGCCACCAATGATGACCATAAACAGTACCTGAAATGATTGATTAATATCAAATGCTTCGGCGGTTTCAACACTACCCAGCCATAAGGCCAATGCCAACGCCCCCGCGATGCCCACATAAAACGAACTGACTGAGAACGCGAGCAGTTTGGTCTGGAACGGCCGAAAGCCAATTAGTTCGGCGGCAATATCCATATCCCGAATGGCCATCCAGGCTCGGCCTACCGGGCCACGCACTATGTTCGTTGCCGCAAGCGCCAATATGACAACCATAGCAAGACAGAATAGGTAACGATGATGCGGCTGTGCCGCTGCACCAGTAATCAATACGCCAAAAACCTCTCGCGGCGGCATCGTGAGTGTGCCTGAAGGCGTGTAGTTCTGAAACCAAGCGATCTTGTTGAACAGCCAGTTGAGGAAAAACTGTGCCGCAAGCGTTGCGACCGCCAGATAGAACCCCTTGATACGCAAAGACGGCACACCGAAAATCAGACCGACACCGGCTGTGACCACACCAGAAAGCAGTAGTACCACAACTAGGTTCATTTCCGGAAAGGCTGTTGAGAACTTATAACAGGCGACGGCACCCACGGCCATAAATCCTCCAGTACCTAGGGACAGCTGACCGCAGTAACCCGTGAGCAGATTCAGACCAATTGCCGCAATCGAATAAATCAACACCGGCACCAAAATTGCCTGGAACAAATACTCGCTACCAAAAAATGGCACCACTACAGCCAGAAACGCCACAAAGGCAATGACAACCCAGCGATCCTGGGCAATCGGAAACACAGCCGAATCTGATTGGTATGTCGGTTTGAACTGTCCTGTTTCTCGATAAATCATGGTCTACACCCGTTCAATGATCTTCTCACCAAATAGCCCCTGTGGTCTGAAGAGCAGGAATACCAACGCAAGCACATAAGCGAACCAATTCTCGATCGCGCCATTGACGAGCGGCCCCCAATACACTTCAGCAACTTTTTCACCGACGCCAATGATCAATCCACCAACAATTGCACCCGGCACAGATGTGAAGCCACCCAGGATCAATACCGGTAACGCGCGCAAAGCAATCAGAGACAGGCTGAACTGCACACCGGACTTCGATCCCCACATGATTCCCGCCACTAGGGCGACAATGCCGGCAACCGACCAGACAATGACCCAAATCGATTTTAAGGGAATACCCACCGACAGTGCTGCCTGGTGATCATCAGCGACCGCTCTCAGTGCTCGGCCTGTTCTTGTTTTCTGGAAAAACACAGCCAAACTGAGGACCAGCACGCCAGCAATACCAGCGGCCCACAGATCAAATACCTGGATCATCATATCGAGAAAAAAGAAACTTCCTGTCGGTATGCCGATATCCAGCAGCTTGACGTCACTGCCCCACATCAGATCGCCGAACCCTTCCAAAACAAAAGCAATGCCTATGGTCGACATGAACATAATGATGTGATCCTGATTGACCATTGGCCGAAGCACGACCCGCTCAACCAGAAAAGCCAGGCCCACCATGACCACACCCGTTAGGACAATGGCGACGAAGGCCGGCATTCCGGGCAAAGCCTTATCCAGAGCGAAAGGCACTGTCCCTGTCATAAGGCCAACGAGCGTCATTGCAGCAAACAGCGCAAATACGCCTTGTGCAAAATTAAACACCGAAGACGCTTTAAAGATCAGCACAAATCCCAATGCCACGAGGGAATACATGACCCCTGTCATCATCCCGCCAATCACCACTTCGAAAAAGAAAGCGGGAGAGTCTGCCATATCAAGAAACGGCGCAACGAAGACGGCATTCAAAACGTTCATTTCTTTATTCCTTAATCCGCTGCACTTGTATGATACTCAATCAGTCGAAACGCCCAAGTAGGCATCTATGACTGTCTGGTTACTCTTGATCTCATCCGGGGTGCCTTCAGCAATCTTCTTGCCGTAATCCAGCACCACCACCCGGTCGGAGATATCCATCACCACACCCATGTCATGCTCAATCAGCGTTATTGTGGTGCCGAATTCATCGTTCACGTCAAGGACAAAGCGGCACATGTCCTGTTTTTCTTCAAGATTCATCCCGGCCATGGGTTCGTCCAATAACAACAGATCGGGCTCTGCTGCGAGTGCCCGACCCAATTCCACACGCTTTTGAAGCCCATAAGGCAATCTACCCACCGGCGTCTTTCGGATTGACTGAATCTCCAGAAAATCGATGACGTGTTCGGCATGCTCACGATGGGCAATCTCTTCCTTTTGCGTCGGCCCGTAGTAGATCGCCGCCGAGAGGATGTTCTTCGCCCAGCGACTCATCTTGAGATTACGACCCGTCATGATGTTGTCCAGCGTGCTCATACCCTTGAACAAGGCCACATTCTGAAAGGTACGTGCGATACCTTGCGCTGCAGCCACATGGGGTCGCATACGACTCCGGGTTTCGCCCTTAAACGTAATTGAGCCCGAATCCGGGTGATAAAACCCGTTGATCACGTTGAGCATCGTCGTTTTGCCTGCGCCGTTCGGTCCAATGATAGCCAAGATCTCCCGATCTTTAACCTCAAAACTGACACCAGTTAACGCCTCCACCGCACCAAAGGTCACGGTGACCTCGTCGGCTTTCAGAACAACATCGCCAACCGTGCGTGTTTCCATGACTGCGGCCATCAGGCTGGTGCCTCTGCAGTAGGCATGTCACAGATTGTTATATCTGCTTCAATCGAGCCTTTTTGGCCATCTTCAAACGTGACTTCGGTTTCGACATGCACATTGTTTCGATTTGAATACAATGCATCGACCAGCGTTGAATATTTTTCAGCCACGAATTTTCGCCGAACCTTTCGAGTTCGGGTCAACTCACCATCATCCGCATCCAGTTCTTTGTGGAGCACGACAAAACGCTGTATCTGGGAAGTCTTGAATTGATCTTCGTTGGCCAGTTCCTGATTGACCGACGCGACACAATCCTGAATCAAATTAGACACCCGATCATTTGTGGCCAGTTCGTGGTAACTCGCGTAGGTCACATCGTTCTTCTCCGCCCAGTTGCTGATAGCCTCAAGGTCAATATTGATAAAAGCAGACACAAAGTCTTGCTGGTGACCGAAGGTCACTGCTTCTTTTATCTGGGGGAAAAACTTGAGCTTGTTCTCCAGATATTTTGGTGCGTACATAGAACCATCATTGAGCTTACCCACATCCGCAGCTCGATCAATGATCCTCAGATACCCTTCCTTGTCGAAGTATCCAGCATCACCGGTGCGTACCCAACCATCTGCGGTCTTGGTCTCTGCAGTTGCTTCAGGATTCTTGTAGTACTCCAGGAAAACACCCGGGCTACGGTATAAGACTTCCCCAACGTCGCTGATTTCAATCTCAACATCAGGTGCTGGTACACCAACCGAATCTGAACGCACTTCACCATCCGGCTGGATTGTTACGAGGACGGATGCCTCGGTCTGACCGTATAGCTGCTTCAGATTAATACCGAGTGACCGATAGAAATCAAACAACTCTGGGCTGATAGATTCCCCGGCGGTATAAGCCATCCGGATACGGGTAAATCCTAACATGTCCTTCAGTGGACCATAGACCAGCAATCGGCCCAGCATGTAGAGCAATCTATCGCTTGCCGATACGCTTTCACCATCCAGAATTCGTGTGCCTGTACGTTTCGCCACCGCCATAAAGTAGTGGAACATCTTGCGCTTAATAGCACCGGCATCCTCCATCCGAATCATGACACTGGTGAGCAAGTTCTCAAAGATTCGCGGTGGTGCAAAAAAGTAACTCGGGCCGATCTCGCGCATATCGTTCAGCACCGTTTCACCACTTTCAGGACAGTTGACACAATACCCAACAATGTACGATTCACTATAAGAGAAGAGATTGTCACCGACCCAAGCCATTGGCAGATAGGCCAGTACGTTTCCGTCTGCCGCGAGTTGATCCCAGTTCGCAGCATTGGTCGCCGTTTTGATCAGGCTCTCGTGACTCAGAACAACCCCTTTGGGATCTCCTGTTGTACCCGAGGTATAGAGAATGCAGGCAACATCACCGCTCTTGCCTTTGTCTATTTCATCCGAAAAAAACGCCGTATTCTTGCTTTCGAAATCTTTGCCCTTTTGCTGAACCGTTTCAAGATCAATCAGAAAATCCTGCGAATTGTTCCGCATACCTCGTGGATCACAGTAAATGATGAATTCCAGTTTCGGGCATCGGTCCATGATTTCGAGCAGCTTGTCGACCTGCTCTTGATTTTCTGCAACCGCAAAACGCACCTCGGCGTGCTCAACCACATACTGTAATTCATCAGCCACAGAATCCTGGTACATGGGCACTGGAATACCACCTAGGCACTGGGCCGCACTCATTGACCAGTAAAGCCGTGGTCGGTTGTCACCGATCAGTGCAAGCTTGTCACCTCGCTTAAAACCCACCGCTGCCAGTCCACACGCGAGTACCCGCACCTGTTCACTGACCTCGCGCCAGGTCCATGTCTGCCAGATGCCAAGGTACTTTTCACGTATCGCTGGCTTTTCACCATTACGCAGAGCCTGGTCAAGCAGGCAGCGTGGAAACGTCTCGGCAGACGAATAGGTGGTATTAACCATGTCGTTCTATGGGTTTAATGGGGAAGTTTTTAACACAACGCACAGCGACTGGTTCTATCACAGTCGTCAACTTGATCTCCTCCGGTGGTTTTAATTTGCTTTTCGACAGATTCCAGCGATAGAAACTGCTCAACACTTAATCCATCTCGATGCGAACTATAAACACTGTGCTAAGAATTTTGCAACGCGGCCCAGCATTAATCATATGAAATTTTACCAGTTGGCACTCTTGACCCTAATGAACTACGAATCAAGTATTCGAATATATCTAGAAATTCTGGAATTTAAATCTCAAAACACCCAATTAATTTCAGTTTAAAACTGTTTGGTTCCCTAAAACGGAATATCATCATCAAATTCCGAGTCGCTGAACCCCGATGAACCTCCGCTGGAAGATTCGGGTGCGCTACCCGAGTCCGGTGCCGGGCCACCTTGTATATCGCCGCCACCGCGGGAACCGAGCATATTCATATCCCTTGCTACAATTTTGGTCGTCCAGCGATCATTGCC
>CAUZIY010000132.1:0-8790 GCA_963579995.1 Phycisphaerae bacterium | reverse complement strand
GTTGCCGAGGTCAGCGGTAATTATGTCAAGCTTCAATCATCGGAATTCGGGTCAGATCATTTTGTGTCTGTTGACGTTAAAGATATACCTTCGGGCCTGGTAGGTTCGGTGGATAAGGCTGCAGTGGATGATACGAATGTGGTTATGGGTGTGAGCAGGCAGTTTATCTCCATGACGGCGCCAATCCGTGACAAGGGTCGGGATATCTCTGCGGTTATCAACGGAGTGGTTGCCCGCGGCAAGGGTTTGGCTGCTTCAATTAGTTCTGATGCCCTGGATATGAGCATTACCTTGGATGGTAATTCTGCGGCCTCCCAGACAATCGGAAGCCTGGAATTATTTCGTGTGACCAATGGTGGAATGGTTTTTAATATAGGCCCTGAAGTCAATATCAATAGCCAGATCCGCCTGGGTATCGGAAGTATTGCATCCAGGAATCTGGGCAATTCCATAAATGGTCGCCTTGATGAATTGGGATCTGGTGGTTTGTTTGATGTTGACAGTGGCAAACTTGATAGTGCTCAAAAAATCGTCAACTCGGCGATTGATGATATCGCTCAAATGCAAGGTCGTATGGGTGGTTTTCAAAAGTACGTGGTTCAGTCCTCAATTAAGTCATTCGGGGTCGCGTTGGAAAATCTGACTGCGGCTGAGAGTGCGATTCGCGATACAGACTTTGCGCAGGCAACAGCCGATTTGACCCGGCACCAGGTTTTATCCCAGGTGGCAGTTAGTGTTCTGGCGATTGCAAATTCACAAGCCCAGGCGGTCCTCGCTTTGCTTTGAATAATGAGTTTGCGGTTGCTGTCGGGGATAAATAAGAAGACCTGGTCGGCGATCAATCATGTCAATGGCTTTGAGAAGTTACCACGATCTGGGTGGCGAGTTTGTTTTATTCCTAGTATTACGTGTAAACCTGATGATTTGTGCTAATCGGTCAGGCCATAAACTCTTAATGCTTGCCTTTTAACTTAGAAATTTCGATTTAAATGAAATGTGTCAGCTCGGCTCTGGGGTGATCGGTTGTCCGATAAGAGGCGGCTGATTGCCAAAAGTATTGAAACACATCTTTAAGCACCGAACAGAAACACTCTGGCGTATCACACCTTGGGCCTTGGTGGGCTTACGCGGGGGCCAACTGGATGGTTGTCGATAAATATCCTGCGGTGGTTGGAAACCGTCCCGGAGATGTATTGAGAGTTTGCGGACGTGAAGTTCATATTCTCATGAATGAGAAGTTCCTGTGATGAGTCGAATCAATACCAATATGCCGTCGCTGATGGCCCAGCGTATTCTAGCCAGACAGAATAAGACGCTGGTGGGATCGCTTGAACGCTTAAGCACCGGCTTGGCGATTAACCGTGGCAGCAACAACCCAGCTGGTTTGATTGCCAGTGAAGGACTTCGGTCGGACAAGGTGTCAATTGCAGCAGCAATTGGGAATGCCAAACGTGCTGGCCAGGTCATCAATATCACTGAAGGTGGTCTCCAGGAGATTAATGAACTGCTTGTGCATATTCAGGGTCTGGTGACCGAGTCGGCTAATGATGCAAGCTTGGGTGCCGTGGAACGCAACGCCAATCAACTACAGGTTGATTCGATCATTCAGGCAATTGATCATATTTCAGCCACGACAAGTTTTCAGGATACAAAACTCCTGAATGGCGCTTTGGATTTTATGATTGTCAATCAAGACGCTTCAGTGGCAACCACGCAAATTAATAGTGCGAAACTTGCTGTTGGGAAAACACGCGATGTGACTGCTGTGGTGATTGCCTCGGCTCAGCGTGGCGCGTTGTTTTTGTCTGCCAATAATGGCTCACTGGCTTTAAATAACACAGGTGCCAATCTTACTTTTGAAATTGCTGGCACGAAGGGGGTGCGTGAATTTGCATTTGCCAGTGGGGCCTCACTGGCAAACATGCGGGACGCCATCAACAGTGTTACCGGTGCAACCGGCATTGTGGCCTCCGTGTTTGGGACGGGGATCCGACTCAAGAGCGAGGAGTATGGTTCATCAGAATTCGTATCAGTCAAGGTGATTGACGATGGGGGGATCAATGCCGGTGGCGGTGGGGCAACGGCGGGGATTTGTGGTGCGTCATCAACGGACGAGGATGTTCCGAGGGTTGTCGCCAATACCCTTTTTAGTGCGGCGGAAGGATCCAATGCGATCAGGGACTCGGGGCAGGATATATCGGTGATTATTAACGGTATCGTTGCGGCGGGTAACGGAAAGGTGGCGTCGGTTAAATCGGAGTTGCTTGATCTGGATATCGAGTTTACCAATGCGGGGGCAACTTCATTGGCCACGATTGCCGCCTATACGATTCAAGGGGGTGGGGCCAAGTTTCTCATTGGTCTGAGTGTTAATATCAATAACCAGGTGGCGATTGGCATCGGGAATATGGCGGCCCGTTCGCTGGGTAAGTACGGCATTGGGTTTGTCGATGATCTTGGGACGGGCAAGGATTATGCGGTTGGAAATGGTGATTTGGTCGGCGCGCAGTCCATCGTTGATCATGCGATTATGCAGGTGTCAAAACTGCGGGGCCGGCTGGGTGCTTTTCAAAAGAACACGATTGGTTCATCCGTTCGAACCTTGGAGATTGCTCTTGAGAACATCAGTGCGGCTGAAAGCTTGATTCGGGATACGGATTTTGCTTCAGAAACCGCACGGTTGACCCGAGCTCAGATTCTTGTCAGTGCTGCAACCAACGTTCTGGCGATTGCGAATACGCAGCCGCAATCCATCTTGGTCCTCATTGGATAACCGGAAATTGGAGCGTCCGTGTTTGTGCGGGCATCCGATCACTGATGCAAAAGCGGCGGCCATATGGCCGCCGCTTTTGTTTTGCCTGTTCCGTTAATACGCAACCTTTCTGCCGGTTCTGGGTCATGTGCTGTGGATTTTTGGTAGTGTTTGAATTATCTAGGAGCCTTGGGGGCCTTGTCGATGATTCTAATGCAGCCGTAGATCGCGAATACGATATGCTGTTCCCATTGCGTACCCCCTCTGATGGAAGTTCAATGGCAGAATTATCCATGACACGCCGGCAAGTGATTCTGGCCGGAATCGGCCTTACGGTTTCCGGTTGTACCCAGCAGGCTACGAGTATTGTTGACCGGCCCGGTCCACCCTGGCCGGTCATCGGCACACGGCCCCGGGTGTTACGTGAAGTTAATGTTGAATCCTCGCAGCTTCCGGTTCCAGAACCCAAAGGCAAAGAACTTGTTGCCATTCCGCGGTCTGCCTGGGCGAAGAGCGGCCCGATTCGCCGGCGACTTAGGCCCATGGGCAAAGTGGGCAGAATCACGGTTCATCATGAGGGCTGGAAGCCATTTTGGCATACTGATTTTAATCGGACTGCGATGCGTCTTGAAGCAATTCGTAAATCTCATTTGGATCGTTTGGGTGCAGGCGATATTGGTTATCACTGGATCATTGATCGGGCCGGCAAGGTGTATGGTGGTCGGGATCCAGGTTTTCAGGGTGCTCATGTGCGTGGTTATAACGAAAACAATATGGGTGTGATGGTTCTCGGTAATTTTGATAAACAATCACCTACCGACGCGCAGTATCGCGGCCTCCATGCAACGTTGGGGACGCTGATGCAAAAGTATTCTATTTCGAGTCAATCGGTGTACACCCACCAGGAACTGGTCCCGACATTATGTCCTGGGGTCGTGTTACAGCAGCACATAGAGGATGTCGTTAGGCGTACGGTGATCGGGTGATTCTTGAGCATTTCTTTGGGGCCATCGACAGGCTCCCCCGCATCGGAATTTTGTTGGTGACCGGTAGTATCTGTGGGCTGTTAAAATAGGATGAATGAAGACTAACATTCGGGCTAAAGGTTGCATACAATGCCGGGATGTCGACCAAGACCCCTGCCCCAATTGATTGCGACAAGGGTGCCAGCCTGTCAGAAGAGTTGATGGGTGGACTGGAAGCAGTGTTGATCAGTACCGATCGTCCGGTTCCATCAGCAAAGCTTGCTGAAATGCTTGGCGTTGGAGCCGCTAAAGCAATCAATGCGGCTGTAGAGCAACTGAACGATTTATATAAAAAGCACGGTCGTAGTTTCCGCGTTGAACAGGTTGCTGGTGGGTGGCAGATTGTTACGTTGCCGCAATACGCAAAACTCATTGCGGCAACACAGCGTAATCGCCAGCAAACACGCCTCAGTCCAGCCGCTTTGGAAGCGTTGGCAATTATCGCCTACAAGCAGCCGGTGCTGCGTGCCGAGATCGAGGCGATTCGGGGTGTCAGCAGTGGTGAGATATTGCGAGGTCTGATGGATCGTACTTTGGTTAAGATTGTCGGTCGGGCTGAAGAACTTGGACGTCCGATGCTCTACGGAACAACTAAATCATTTCTGGAGTTGTTTGGAATGGCAAGTCTTAAGGATCTTCCCAAGCCAGAGGAACTCAAGTTGAATCTTTAAACTGCTTTTCCCGGTGTCGTCTTGGCGTATGCTTGTTGAAAAGATTGATCGTGGTGGTCAGCTGCATGGTATCTGCAGTGTGTAATTATGAGTTGGGCCGATAGGTGGCAGATCCGTTGTAGGGAATGATCATCGGTTGGCAGACTGTTTGTTTGAAGTGTTTTGCCCAATCGTGTGGGTCATAGTTTCGCTCAACAAAACAATCATAATGCGAGGGCACCGCCGTCTGCAGGCCCAGTTCCACAGCTATCCTTGCACTGCCGTTAAAAAACGGAAATTCTCCTTCGTTGGGGTGCGTGGTCAGCAGCCCAAGTTGTGGCTGGAGGCTTCTGATTGGTCCAGTTAATTGTTTGTGGTCAGCAAAGTTGTTGATTGGATCGCCTGAAACGTATATACGAATATCGCCAAGAGCCAGGACGAATCCAAGGTGTTGGATGTCTGGGGCCTTGATGCCGGCCTCGGGGTCGCCATCAGGCGGTTTGGACCATACGGCATGTATTGTCAGGTCGTCAGCGGACTGGCTTTTCCCTGCGGTAATGGTATAGACGCGATCTGATGGAATGCCGGATTGGGTAATTTCAGCAGCGCTTTCCGGTGCCCCGATATAGCGGGTGCCTTTCGAAGCGCAATCGATACGAGCAATTGATTCAACACAGGTATGGTCACCATGATTGTGGGTTAGCAGGACCCAATCAGCGGGTAGGGTGCTTTCATCTAGTGGGGGCTGGGGGTGGATGAAAGTATGTGCTGGTCTTTTATGGGGGAAGTATGGGTCAATCAGGATCATGATTCCCGACGAGGCTTTGATCGCGAAACTGCTTTGCCCAAACCAATGAAGTCCGATCGTGCCATCTGGTATTTCAAGGCTTTCAAACGGATGCATGGGAGTTCTTTCACCGTTGTGTGGGTGAGTACCGACAGTGATCATTCCCTTGGATTCTAGACGGTTAGGCAAGCCATGGGCAATGGCCGTCGGGTGGTTTGAATGCCTGGTCTTCGGTGATTTGACCGTGTTGCTGGGGGGTATTTCAAGGCCTGCCGGGTCGTCCGGGGAGGTTGTGCCCGTGCCTGGATCAGGGTGCTGGTTGGATAAAACCGTCTCTTGCCATCAATTAAGGCACGCCTGGTTTGGGTTCAATGGTGTGTGTGGGATGTAGGGATGATCGAGGCAGTTGCTTTTGAAATTGGCCATTTCATGTTATTGACGGGTAATGGCGGTTTTGTTAAAAGTTATTGTCGATCATTTAGCTGGTTATGGTAGGTGTCAAATCTTGGTCTCGTCTTGCTTACGATTCTGCAACTTAACTAAATTGTCCGACGAAATGGTCCGTTAAATGATTTCATGGGGTTCCGTGGTCTATTGTGAAACGCCGTTTGAGATTCCGACGGCGGTTACTGCGTCAATCGTTGATTTTCAGTGAATTGAAAGGGTAAGCCATGTTTGGGCTGGGAAAACACGACGAAACTGTCTTGCTGGAGGCTGTTTGGGCGTGTGATGAGGTGAAGGTCAAGCAGTTACTGCTCAAAAAAGTTGAACTGGTAAATTTGAGTTCTTCGAAGAGCATCTGCCGGACTCATCCGGAATTTAATGAAGGGGACACGGCGCTGCACCTGGCGAGCCGAAAAGGGGATCTTGGAATTGTCAAATTTCTCCTGTCACTCAAGGCCATGGTGGATGCTGGAAATGCTGAAGGCAAGACGCCATTGCATTATGCGGCAAGCACCGGTGGTGATGAAATCGTGGACATACTGATTGAAGCGGATGCTGATGCGGATGCTAAGGATCACCAGGATCGCACGCCTTTATACGAGGCGGTTGCCAACGGTGGTGTCAGTTGTGTCCATCGCTTGCTGGGTAAGGGCGCTTATTCTGATGCGGCTGATAAAGATGGCGACACCCCGCTGCACGCAGCGGCCAGGATTTGCTCTGAGCCGATCGCGCTCGCGTTACTTACGGCCGGTGCCAAGATCAATGCCAGTGATGAACAAGATCGCACACCCTTGCATTTGGTTGCTATCAACGCGGATCATGGCGTGGCCAATAATGCTTCAGATGCGCAGGTCGCAGCCAGCCGCAAGAAGAGCATGATGCTGGCTAAATTGCTTCTCACACGTGGCGCCAATGTCAACGCCCTGGACCGCCATGGTGATACACCATTGGATTTGCTGATGTATTTGGAGGGGAAAATAGAATCTGATCCGCTTGTCGACGCACTTCGTTCCCATGGGGGCCATTGGGTTCGATATCGCAATAGAGAACCAAGCAAGCTGACGCCCGCACACACGCCCAGCCAGGACACGATGGCGGGTGATGAATTAAAAAAACCTGCGTTCGATACAGCAGTGGCTACGAGGGTCAAGCAGGTGGAGGCTGGCGCGACCATCGAGCTTGGGCAAGCCGCCGTGGTGATTGGCCGGGAACTCAATTGCACGATTCGCTATCACAGCCTGACCCTTTCGCGGCGTCACGCCCAGATTGAACCAACCGGCGATGGTTTCGTGATCGTGGACCTTGGGTCACGTAATGGTGTACTCATTAATGATGAAAAGATTGAAGGGCGGCATTTTCTCCAGGCAGGGGATATGATTACCCTTGGTGCGTATGAATTTGAATTTGACGGCAACTCCCTCATGCCGATCACCGGGGAGCTTTCAACAGAAGACCTGGAACGCGAACGTCGTCATCGGTGATGATCGGCGGTGCGTTTGGGTAAAGCTGTAACGGTGACGCCTGGCCCGTTTGATTTGGAGAACAAATGGCAGCTTGAAATCTGCTAACATGCCGCAGTGGGTTTTTAGTCTTGAGGTAGGCAAGCTGTGTGCGGCATCACCGGATTATTGATTAAGCGTGAAGACCTAAGGTCATCCCTTGGCGCGATGATGACGCCAATGTTTGTGTGCATGGCAGCACGCGGCTCAGATTCAGGCGGAATGGCTGTCTTTGACCAACCGGTTGTGACGTCCCACAGGCGTTGGAGTCTATTAGCGGCTGATCACCAGTACGATTGGTCGAATCTCCTGGATTCTCTGAGGCGGGAGTTTGGCGCCGATTCGGATGGTTCTGCCATGGAAGCAGTGGCGAACCACGGCGTTCTGTCAACATCCATTGAGCCGGCAAGGTTTAAACCATGGCTTGCCGATACCCACCCCATGGTGCATCTGGTATCAGTTGGTAGATGCATGTCCATCTATAAGGATATGGGTGAGCCGGAAGAAATTGCCGATCGATACGAATTTGAGCGTATGACGGGCAGTCACTGCGTCGGACATACGCGCATGGCAACGGAATCCGATGTGACGCCCGTGCATTCCCACCCTTTTTCAGCTGGCGAAGATTTCTGCCTGGTTCATAATGGATCACTGTCCAATCCCTATATGCTTCGACGTTTGCTTGAGACTCAAGGGTTGGCTTTCGAAACGGATAATGACACCGAAGCCGCATGCCGGTTCATTGAATGGCGTTTACGTTGCGGAGACAGCCTTGAGGATGCCCTGGGCGAATGTTTTGAACGCTTGGATGGTTTTTATACGCTGCTCATGGCAACTTCGGACAAGTTCACCCTTGTACGTGACGCGTTTGCCTGCAAGCCTGCAGTTGTGGCTGAAACGGATGACTATGTGGCGATTAGTAGCGAATACCGTTCTCTGACGCACCTGCCCGGCGTATCAAACGCCAACCTGTTTGAACCACACCCCGAGGAAATTTACTCTTGGCAAGTGAATATGCCGGCACCGAACTAGACTTGGCGCAGATGTCCTTGCGCCAGGTTAATGATTATCTACACCATCAGATTTCCGCTGATCAAGGTGGGGGTGTTGATATCACCAACCCTGCCGGCCAACACAGTATCGCGGTCGGTCTGGATGGCGAAGTCCGTGTGGACATACATGGCCATGCGGGTTACTACGTGGCAGCGATGAACAAAGGTGCGCAGGTCACGGTTCATGGTAACGTCGAGCGTGGTGTGGCAGAGAACATGATGTCAGGCTTGGTGCGTGTGAAGGGGAATGCGTCGCAATGCGCTGGGGCATCGGCGCGGGGCGGACTATTGGTGGTCGAGGGTGATGCCTCCAGCCGCTGTGGTATCTCCATGAAGGGATGCGATATTGTGGTAGGTGGCTCCGTGGGGCATGTGTCGGGCTTTATGGGGCAACTGGGGCATTTGGTTGTATGCGGCGATGCTGCGGAGGGGTTGGGTGATTCTCTTTACGAGGCCGTGATTTATGTTCGTGGTCAGATTGCCGGTCTCGGCGCCGATGCCAGGCAGGAGGAGATAGCGGAGGATGATTTTCGCCTTATCGCCGGTTTGCTTGAACGGGCGGGCTTGGATTGTGACGCCAA
>CAUZIY010000131.1:0-8986 GCA_963579995.1 Phycisphaerae bacterium | reverse complement strand
AAGTATTTTTGGAAATTCGTTATGAATTGATTCGGGCAGAGCAAGATAGACGCCGATTGCGAAAGTAACCACACCCAAGATTAGAACCGGCAACTGCCATAGCTGAGACCAAGTCTGCGGTGAAGAAGAAGTCGATTTATGCTGATCGTTGGTTTGGTCTGCCATGAACCGGGACCTGAAACGCTCCATCACATTGCGGCGTATCGCTGTAGACGATTATCGTCACGGACCTTGGTGGAAAATTAATTCCGGGCCGATCATATCGCGGTTGTGTGCATCAGATGGCCTATTGACATCAAAAAAGGCACATAAAATTAGCCAAGGGGATTATTCCACACCGCTGGCTTTGACCCGCCGGCGCAACTCCGCATCAATAAAACCCTGGAGGTCGCCATCGAGTACACGCTGCGGGTTACCCATCTCGTGCCCGGTTCGATGATCCTTGACCCGATTGTCATAAAAGACGTAGCTGCGAATCTGGGTACCCCACCCCATGTCAAGTTTTCCGCCGGTGGCGGCATTGATCTCTTCTTGTCGCTTTTGTTCTTCCAGCAGTTCCAGCTTCCCGCGGAGAATGGACAGTGCACGTTTCTTATTTTGCTCCAACTTTCGCTCAGCTGAGCATACGACCATGATACCGGTGGGTTTGTGAACTAGGCGGACGGCCGTGGCTAGCTTGTTAACATTCTGACCGCCTGGACCTGACGAACGAGCAAAGGGTGTAATCTCCACCTCATGATCAACAATTTCGACACCACTGTCGTCTTCGAATTCAGGGATGACATCGACAGCGGCGAAACTGGTTTGCCGTTTGCCCTGGGCGTTGAAGGGTGAAACACGGGCCAAGCGATGCGTGCCACGTTCAGCGGACAGATGGCCGTACGACATAGAACCCTTAACATAGAACGTGACATCTTTTAACCCTGCCTCCTCGCCAATCGTCTTGTTAACCTCGGTCGCTTGCCAATTCATCCGATCACAATAGCGCAAGAACATGCGCATCAGCATCTCGGTCCAATCTTGGGCCTCTGTTCCACCCTCACGCGAATAAATCGAAAGGTAACAGTTGCGGCGGTCGTATTTTCCGCCCAACAGTGAAAGGGTTTCGAGTTGATCCAGACTTTCGCGTAGTGTTTCTATCTGGGCGTCGACTTCCTCGCGGGCCTCGTCATCATCTGCTTCCAAGGCCATCTCCCACAAAACTAAAGAATCTTCAATCAGGCTGGTGGTCTTCTTAATCGGATCAATCTGACCTTTAAGGGCCTTGAGTTGAGTGACAACCTTGTTAGCACTCTGTTGATCAAGCCAGAAATCAGCAGCATTCATCTTCCCCTCAAGTTCCTTGAGCTGCTGTCGCTTCTGGTCGTAGTTAAAGAGAGTCACGGATTGTTATGATCCGTGCCTCTAAATTCGAAAGAATATCGGGGATGTTGTCGTGCATAGCCAAGTACTATCGGCCAGAATCCTTTGAATCCAAGTCCTTAGTATCCAAAACACCCAATGAACGCAACACAGACCGGGAAATCCAGGAGAATCCTATGCACCCACCACCTGCGCTATCGCATCGGACACGAATGGAATATTCGTTTCGGTCAAGCCGGCAATATTGATTCGTCCATCACCAACCACGTAGACTGCATGCCTATCACGAAGTGCCCCAACTTGGTCCTTGCTGAGTCCAGAGAAGGAAAACATTCCGTTCTGTTGCGTGATAAAGGCGTTGCCCTGATTGGAAAGACTAACACCGGTATTTGCCAGGGAATCCGCAAACTGCTGTCGCATGGTATTGATACGATCGCGCATATTCTCAACTTCCTGGATCCACTGTTGTCGGAGTTGAGAGTCACCTAGCACCGTAGACACAATCGCAGACCCATGCGCCGGCGGATTGGAGTAATTCGTACGGATACACCGCTTGATATGACTCAGCACCTTGTCAGCAGCAGCCGATGATCCGGCAACAACCGTCAAAGCCCCTACACGCTCATTGTAAAGTCCAAAGTTTTTGGAGAAGCTGCTGCAAATCATGACCTCTGAACATAGTTCACAAACTATTCGAAGCCCTGCTGCATCCTCCTCGATACCAACGGAAAAACCTTGATATGCAAAGTCGATGAGTGGTACCAGTTGCCGAGCCTTCAACGTTTCGGCAACCGTTTCCCATTGCTGCGACGTCAGATCAGCCCCGGTCGGGTTATGGCAGCAGCCATGCAACAGGACCACATCCCCTGGGGGAATGGTCTTGATCTTGTCGATCATTTTGTCAACGGTAATCACATTGGTTGCGGCATCAAAATACGGGTACGTATTGGCCTGCATCCCCGCCGCCTTAAACACCCCGGCATGGTTAGCCCATGTTGGATCAGATAGCCAAAGCGTTGCACTGCCATGCAGCAAGTGAAGGTAATCACCGGCCACTCGAAGAGCACCGGTTCCGCCAGGGGTATGGGCGGTGATCGCACGACCACCACCGACCAGGTCATGATCCTTGCCAAAGAGCAGTTCACGAACCGCCTGTGTATATTGCGGTGTCCCGGAGTTCGGGTTCACGTAGGTCTTGGACTCTTCGGATTCTAAAATCTGGCGCTCCGCGGCCCTTACGCATTCTAGTATTGGTGTTCCGCCAGCCGCATCCTTATAAACTCCAACGCTCAGATTGACTTTATCCGGATTGGAATCGTTCTTAAATGCCTCCGTAAGGCCAAGAATTGCATCGGGCGGTGCCATCTCAAGGATGTCAAACATTCCTGATCCCTTTCCTTGGGGTTAGTTATGACAGATTCGACCGCGAAATTATCGCGGCCGTGTGCAAAATTACAAGGTGGGGCACAGATTGCTCCTCGACACCTGATCGGCGGCGCAGCCAAGGCCCTTGTATCCTTGGCTATTCATCTTATCCAGCCCCGACTGCATACCTGCCTAAACTATTCCCCTCTCCATCCATCGCGCCTCATCACCAAACATGTCCCCTGCAGCCCAAACATAGTGCAGGTTAAAGACGGAAATGCCAGCAAGGGTTTATTGCCGGCCATCGTGTCACAGAGGATGCCAGCACCCCTTTTTGGGGCAAATGTTCTTGGTAAATTCAGGTGCTCCTCCTTGTCGCGATATAGGTCCATAGAGCAAAAGGCGTTCCCCATACTAATCCTCCAATCAATCCCAATCCTGCAAATGCCCACAACGGCTCCGTTCCAGATGCACCAAATACCGGGCCTGAAATCGGCATGATCAAAGTTAAGTAGGCGACGCTTAGTAGAACAATTTTTCGACAACCGGTAAGTTTCGATATTACGATCGCCACGAAACATGGTGTGATAGTAGCCAGGGCAAATTCCCATGCTTCGAATCGATCATCCTGGGTTAGACTTTCATGTACCAAGATGAATGCAAAACCGGTCAGGGAACCGGTGATGCCGCCCCAAACCCAGTTCTTTAACAAGTGCAAAACAATACCCCGACCGAGTTAACAAGACCGGTCATGCTTCGGATTGACGGCCACCATAGAGAAGGGCAAACCATAATCACTCAGCTCACGTCGACAGGTTGACCCGTCCTTGCAGATTCATAGATCGCCTCAATGATCGCCACCGCCTTTCTTGCCTCACTACCACAGAGTATAAAGGAGCGACTCATCTCAATTGACTCAACAAATGCTGCAATGTTGCGTCTGTGATGGCCGTGGTCAATTGCCATTGGATCACCGGCACCACCACCCGTTTGGGTCTTCGCTCCATATTCGCTGCGGGTTGTATCATCATGCTTGTCAGGGTCTCGAAACATCCAGGTGACCAATTCGTCTTCTAATACCTCGGCGGTACCATTACGCCCAGCGATCTGGATACGCTTGAGGGAACCTGGAAACATCGAGGTGGCACCAAGGATCTGGCCTAACGCGCCGTTGGTAAAACGTAACACTGCTACCGCTGTATCTTCGACTTCGATAAGTTGTGGATCATGCCCACGCTTGGCTGTATAAGCAAAAACTTGGTCCACGGGATTACCGTCAGATTCACCCATTACACTCGCAGCCAGCCATTGAACTGCATCAATTCCATGAATTGATTGGTTCATCAATGCACCACCACCATCCATTGCCAATGTCCCCTGCCACCGATCCGGCGCATAGTACTCATCATCGCGCCACCAGGGGACATACGTGCTCACCGTGGCCAGTTGTCCGAACCGCCCTGCCATCGCCGCTTCTTGCAGAGTGCAAACCACCGGATTAAAGCGTTGCGGAAAGATTCCACCAAGTTGTATTCCCCCTTTTTCAGCTGCAGAGATCATCTGGTCAACACGACTCGTTGTGATCTCCAAGGGCTTTTCGCACAAAACATGAACACCGTATTTCGCACAGTAAAGGGTCGGCTCAAGATGAGCGCCACTAGGAGTTGCAACCGTCACCAGGTCAGGCTTCTCTTCCTGAACCATCTTTCTGAAATCATCATGCCAGTTGCACACAAATTCAGCCGCAAAGGCTCGACCTTTATCGGCATTTCGACAGCAGCCCGCAACCAGATGGACATTGGGTAACTCTGCAATTGCCTTTGCATGCATCGAAGCAATTGCACCAACCCCGATAATTGCAATTCGGTAGTCTTTACTCATCAGTCATGGCACCTGGTACGGGCAGTCATGTTAGTTCTGGATGATCCGCTAAACAACAATACATCCTGGGGCATCAATCACGTTTTTAGGTAGTCTGGACAAACTGAATGCATGGCTTGAAATCCAAAATGTCGGTATTTTGCCGACCCAGTCAATTAAAAACTGACGTGATCAGAATTTCGGTGGTAGCGAATCCTGCACCCAACATGGCCTATTTACACTCTGAATTTACCAGAAGTCTGGTGGCTTAAGTCCCGGAAGATGCTATAATAATCGGAGCTATTCGGGCGGTCATTGAATTCTTGACCACGTACCGAAGGTGATTCCGGGATCGGGTAATGAGGCCTTGCACCCTTAAAGGATACTTCAGGTCATGGAGCAGAAGTTGATTTCGGCATCACGCAAAACCAAGTATCCATTGGATGCTTTTATCTTCGTGCACAACGGTCTCGACTTCACCGTGCAACAGTTGCACGGCAAAAAAACGGAGGGGGCTGATCCTGGAAACCGCCATGTCACGGGCCGTGATCTGTGCATCGGACTGCGTGATTTTGCCATCAAACAATATGGCCTGATGGCACGGCCTGTTCTTAGTAAATGGAATATCCATAAGACGACGGACTTTGGTCATATCGTCTTTGCCCTGATAGATGCAGGACTCATGTTGAAGACTGCAGATGACAGCCTTGAAGACTTTGATAGTATTTACGATTTCAGTGAAGCTTTATGTCCTGATCTGGTTCTTGGTAGCAAAGCCTAGTACCTGAATACGGGGCCAGCCAAGTGGGTGTTGGTCGCAGAACCGCATTCCTGTCTTTCAATATCAAGTGCGATTGAAATCAGGCTTGTACTTTCATTGACTAAAGGCCTGGACATTAACAATCAGACTCCACAATCTGGTACTGATCCACACCTGTGGGATATTCGTTGGGTTCGTGATCTGGCCTATCTGGCAGTGGTCATGGTCTTGCTGCTGGCATTATATAAGACAAGGTCAGTGATGGCGCCGGTCCTGATCGGCGTGGTCCTAGCCTATGTGGTCGACCCTTTAGCAGAGTGGGGCCGCCGATACTGCAAACTGCCGCGTTGGCTGACTGCAGGGATTATTACAGTAGCCATTTTACTGGTGTTTGGCGGCATCCTTCTCTGGGCAATACCGCGGGTCAACACCCAAATAAAAGACCTGGCGAACATGGTACCCACCTACATCGAGGCGACCAGCAAACGCATTGGGCTGGAGGTCGACAGCCGCCAGTTTCAGAAACAGATTAGTGGATTAACACTTGATCCGATTGACCCAACCGCAGCATCTACCATTCGAGAATACGCCGGGCCGATCTCAGCAGCAGTAAGGTACATGTATGTATTTGCATTTGGCTTGATCGGCTCTGCAGCCTCTGTAATCACCTATGTACCGCTTGCGGCAGTGATCACCGGTTTCTGTTTTTTCTTTTTCACTTGGCACTGGCCGGCGATCATCGGATGGTTTGACCAATTCATCCCTCATTCCAGTCGAACCAAGACGCTGAACATCCTGAAGCAGATGGATAACACAATCGCCGGTTTTATTCGCGGTCGACTGATTCAAGCGGCCGTGATGGGGGCGGTGCTCAGTGTTGGGTGGTCATTCTGGGATGTGCCCTATTGGTTATTACTGGGGTTGGGATGTGGCCTACTCAATCTGGTGCCGTTTCTAGCCGTGTTCGGATGGATTCTTGCGGTCGGGCTGGCCGGCGCGGATGAACTGGCCAGTATTACCATGCACAACGCCCAGCATCTTGCCGAAGCTGAGTCCCGGGGACTGGAAGTAAGCACCGTAACCCTGGAAACATTCCGTTGGGCGGCACTGGTATGGCCCACGGTGGTCTATCTGTTGGCTCAATTACTTGACGGTTGGGTGGTGGAACCAATCGTCCAGGGTCGTGCGACCAATCTTGACCCACTCACTGTGCTATTGTCCGTTTTGGTCGGTGGCGCTTTAGCCGGACTACTCGGCATGGTGTTGGCCATCCCGGTTGCAGCATGCATCAAGATCCTCTCTCAAGAAGTCCTCATCCCCCGACTGCGTAAATACGCTGCAGCACGATGAAGTGCGAAACAACATCTAGCGAAACAACATCTATTTGCGTCCAAGTGGGGAGAGGGCATGTTCCAATTGCCGATCGACGAACACATGCCCCGTGAAATTCCAGACGGCCCAGGGATGAAAAAGTAGGGATGGTGACAAGTCGCCGCATCCGGCCAATGTAATCACCTCACTTCGGGGCTTCGTCTTGCAACGGCTGTTGTTCATCACCGGTGTCATCTGTTGCAACTGGCTCACGATCACCACCAATGATCTTATCGTCCCCGATGCGGGCTTCGATATCCAGCAGGATCTGGTCGGTTTCAGGCCTGGAATACTTCCAGTCATCAAGCACGATTTTGTCCTCGCCCTCGCCACTGTCGTAGTACACCACCGCGATGCCCTTGCTGGCCCAACGCTCCTTATTAAGACGACGAATTGAGCCATAGAGCATCTTCTGTCCACGACTGCTGGTCACAGCCTCTTCATCGGACGCAACCCACCGCCCGGCATTTGAAAGATATCCAAAACCAAACAACAAACCAATTGGCAAGGCGATGGCCATTTGTACATATTGGGCATAAAGCGAAAAATCACTCTTCTTCTGTTTTGGTTTTTCCGGCAGGTTCTCTGCTGCCGCATACGCCTGCCAGGTGTCGTCCCAGTTGGAGTGCTGCTCCTTGTAATTCCCGTAGATATTGGCAACGCGATTAATCTCCGGATATTTCACAAACCCGTCGTAGGCCGACCACCCTCCAAAGAGCAGACATACAAGAGAAATGGCGAATAAGCGCCATCGGTATCCAGAACTGATTGATGCTTTAACTGCCATCAGATATAGCCCCTACTAATGTTAAATACAGAAAACCAGGATGTTCCACATCCTAATGAATATGAACCCACTCAAACGTTCGTGCCCACCAGCAATCAATGATCTGAGGCTGGACGGCTGGGAAACCAGCGCCTTAAAACCACCTTCAGCCACAGGCCGCCGTAGAATCTGTGGCAAACCACGATCAACTTCCAGCGTCCAGGTCAGGAAGACACTGGTTTCTGCAAGCATCTGCTTTCGCAAATCCACGATGGCCTTCCGCTTACTCTTGCAATGGCTAATAAGTGGTAAGATCAAAATCCAGGGCCCTTTCCGCAGCGATTTATTATGACAGAGATATGTATCGGCACTAACAACCTGAACCCAAAGTTTTTCTAGCACAGATCACCATATTGGGGTACTTCCATCCTAAGAATATCAACGATGCGGCCACAATTCCAGTGCATGAACAGTTCGTATCGTTGCCACGCCATGATCACCCCTTACTGCTCCATGCCCGATCGCGGCACCCGCCAAACCCCCATACCATCCATATCGTACCTGTTGTTCGAGCAGTTCGAAACGCCGGGCTCGGCAATGATCATATCGACGCTCGACTTGGACCAAACCGCCACTCAAAAGCTGCTCATTGAGCCACGTGCCGTCAGGCAGTTCAACATAACCCAATAAATCCCCGTCCTCATCAAATATCCTATGCGACTGCACGTGCAGGCGGATAATTTGATTCGGCGACAAGTTGAAAACAACCGCCTCAGCATGGTTGGTTGCAACGTGGCCATCTTGACCGATTGCACCGGACGTAAAAACATCCAGATCCCCACAAACGCACACGACAAGTTCGGTTTGGGTGATGCAGGTCAACAAGTTCTATGGTCACTATGTCAATCATCCGTTCAACCCGAAATGAACGTTGGTTGTAGAACACAAAATCAGATTCTCGTGTTGATAATTTTCCGCTGCGGTCGACCCAACTCAAGCAGATTAATAGGAAAAACAGCGCTACCACCGCGGACCACAAAACCAGTCGGTGGTGGCGAAGGTACTGGTGAAGGCTGACCCTGTATGGTTGGAGTTTTCGTGGTTTAGGTCTGTGTTTTGACTGGGCCATCCGCAACTGCCTGGTTACTCTAACCATCCCGCCACGATCTTAATAAAACCGCCAGAAAAACAATGATGGCTGCCAGGTGCAAGTTGATCAGGTGGCACGCTCGCCCAGACAGCCGCATCAGCCGGAGAGAATGCGCAACGGTCACCACCAGGACAATCAACGCCAACAGCACCTTGGTACCGATCACAGCGTTGCCCGTGGGTCCAAGTTTCTTGTAGTCACCAGCAAGCCGCATCCAGTTATAAGTTCCACTAACCACCAAACCTGCAAAACAGATATATGCCAGGCGTGCAAAACGGTCGCCAAGACACTTCGCAAATTTCCGACACTGGTCCTGGGTCAATGTTTGTGCCGCTGATTTAAGGACCATGAT
>CAUZIY010000130.1:0-8988 GCA_963579995.1 Phycisphaerae bacterium | reverse complement strand
AGGGTCAGTATCCTAAATTAAACCAACAAGCTGAAACGGCCCCATCGTTTTAGGTGGTCTGAATTAAAATAGAAAGGTTAAGTAAACCATGATTTCACTCGCCATTGCGCTCATCGGTCTGGTATTGGGCATTGCGATCCTTGCAAATCTCTCCAAGGTGGCGAACGCCACGCTCCGCGGCCTGATGATTCTGTCGGCACTGCTGGTATTTTCTTTATTCTTCTGGGCCAGTTCCTACCGGTATGTCGGGGAGGATAGCGTTGGTGTTGTGATCAGAAATATCGGGTCGGCACTACCGGCAGGTAAAATCATCGCGACGCAGGGGGAAAAAGGACCACAAGCCATAATTCTTGGCCCCGGGTGGAACCCATTGATGTGGCCGGGGATTTTCACCATCGAGACCTACCGGGTGGTCGAAATTCGTGAAGGCGAGGTGGGCTTGTTGACCACGACAGACGGCTTGCCATTGCCACCCGGTGAGATCTATGCACCCGAATGGTCTCAAGATAACTTCCAACAGATGCTCCGCGGTGATTATTTTCTGGATGAAGGCAATGGATACAAAGGACCTCAGGCATCAGTGCTCACCCCGGGCAAGTATCGCATGAATCCCAAAGTCTTTCGCATTGAAACCGTTCCAGCGACAAACATCGCCAAGGCGACCGTAGGAGTGGTCAAATCTAACGTTGGTGATCTCGAATCTGATGATCAGATGGAATCCAATGCGTTAGTTGACCGGGGGCAACGTGGTATCTGGCGCCAGCCACTCATGCCACAGATCTATTACATCAACACCAAAGCCCTTGAAGTGACCATCATTTCTACAGAAAAGAAGGTGGTTCGATACGCCAAACAGGGTGCCCGCGGCGAAGAGAAGGAAATTACCGTTCGCTCATCGGATGGATTCACTTTCCCGGTTGATGTGCGTGTGGAATACGAGTTGGAACCAAGTAACGCGGCATTAGTTGTCGCCAATTTCGGAGACGATGGTTCGGTATTACAGAGTCGTCTGAACTCAGCTGTCCGGGCAATTTTCCGAAATAATGCAGAAACCGTAAAGGCCCTTGACTACGTCCAGCAACGATCGACACAGGAATCCCAATCATTGGTCATGCTCGCTAACGAAATGACAAAGGTCGGCGTCTCCGTCACGGCAGTCCGGATCGGTGATGTCGGCGACGTTGAAACGTTGGGGCCGCTGCTGAAAACACAAACTGATCGGGAAATCGCCATTCAGGAACAAAAGACATTTGAAGAGCAGCAACGAACAGCAGAACAGCAGAAAAAACTCACCAAGACTCGCCAAGAAGCGGAAGAAGAAAAGCGCCTGGCCACTGCGAGTTACGAGGTGGACATCGCCGTTAAACAAAATGAACGCCAAATTATTGAAGCACAAGCCCAGGCCGAAGCAATCCGTATTCGTGCCGAAGCGCAAGCCGAAGCATATCGTGTCGTTGCCGAACAGATTGGTCCCGGCAATGCCGCTCTTGTTGAGCTACTCAAGATTATTGGTGATCGCAACATTCAGATTACACCACGCGTAATGGTTACCGGCCAGGCCAAGAGTGAAGGAACAAGCGCTGAAACCACCGCATTAATTGGCACTATGCTCGATAGCATGGTCTCTCAGACGACAACAAGAAATGAATAACAACATCACGGTCTCCATTGGAAGCAGGTTTTTATACTCATTTTTTATTCGATCCACTTGCATACAATTTGAGATCCCCATATGCCAAGACCTGTAACTCTCTGCGGTGGGCAGTGGGCGGATTTACCCTTCCTGACTTTGTGCGAAAAAGTCGCAAGTTTCGGCTACGATGGAATCGAACTGGTCTGCTGGGGTGATCACTTCGATATTAACCGTGCAATCAAGGAAAAGGGATACTGCGAGGAACGCTGGCAGATATTGTTGGATCATGGCCTAACTGCCTATTCAATTTCCAACCACCTGGTCGGGCAGGCCATCTGCGACCGGGTAGACGAACGCCACCAGGCCATTCTTCCAGAAGATGTATGGGGCAATGGTGACCCCGAAAAGGTTCAGCAACGCGCAGCGCAACACATGATCCATGCTGGGGAAGCCTGCCGTAAGTTCTTTGATGCCAAGCCTGGCCACGGAAAGACGGATGACTTTCCCGCAGTTGTGAACGGGTTCACAGGATCCAGTATCTGGCACAGCAACTACGCCTTTCCTCCCACTACCCAGAACTATTGGGACCAGGGTTTTAAAGACTTTGGCCGTCGTTTTAAACCTATTCTTGACACGTTTGATCAAGTTAATGTGAACTTCGCTCTCGAGGTTCATCCAACAGAGATCGCATTTGATATTGCGACGTCCCAGCGTGCCATTGACGCCGTTGACGGGCATAAGCGATTTGGGTTTAACTATGACCCATCACACCTGGGCTATCAGGGTGTTGATTACATCCAGTTTCTTTACACATTCCGAGACCGAATCTACCACGCCCATATGAAAGATGCATGGTGGGGGCATGGTAATGGAACGGTCGGCATCTTCGGAGGCCACACCGATTTTGGTGACCCGCACCGTTATTGGGATTTTCGCTCACTGGGTCACGGCGACATAAACTTTGAGGAAATTATTGTTGCACTTAATGACATCAACTACCAGGGGCCATTAAGTGTTGAATGGGAGGATTCGCGTATGGATCGTGAATACGGTGCACAGGAGGCGTGCGAATTCATGCGCAGTATTGATTTCCCAAGATCAACCATCGCCTTTGATGCCCAATTTGACCGGTAGTCGCATCACAGTAGACGCAATTTACGGTATCACGTTAGAATAATAAACATGGATCCCTTTATCATTTGGGCATTCATCCTTTTCACCGTAGCGCTCGTGCTATTTTTTATCGAGCTATTGGTACCCTCTGGCGGAATCATCGGTGTACTAGCCGGTGCTGCACTTATCACCGGCCTCATCTGCATGTTCCAGTTCAATACCACCAGCGGCTTGTTTGCCCTGATTGCTAGCCTTATTGCACTACCATTTCTTGTCGGGTTAGCCATCAAGTTCTGGCCCAACACACCCATTGCCAGGCTACTTGCACTAGAGACCAGGCAACCACGTCATATGAGCCCCAAAGAGTCCGATCAATCTGAAATGGCGGATGTGGAAAAACTCATGGGCGCTACTGGTCAGGCAATTACAGATCTACGCCCGGTGGGAACCTGCATGATCAACGGCCGTCGCACCGAATGCCTGGCCGACGGCGGCATGATCCAGACCGGCAGTCCAGTCCGCGTTGTAGCGGCCAGCGGAATGCAAATCAAGGTACGCCTCAACGAAATAGATATCTAAGTCGCAATGATCGCACAAAACTTTCCTTGTCTGAATGACCGACAATGAGAAAAGTCATTGTGATGATAACGCTTCAATGCGATCTTCAGCCGAATCAATGGCGGTTATACGTACACCAAAATTCTCACCGACCTTTACTGCAACACCATTGCCAACCGGCTTGTTATTGACCAACAGATCTAAATGATCTTCTGCTGAACGATCCAGTTCAATGATGGCACCGGGTCCAAATGCCATCACATCATCCACAGCCAACTTGCGTCGTCCAACTTGGACAATAATCGGCACTTCAAGTTGCAAGATGGTCTGGAGATCTGTCGCCATATAAAATGTTATCGGCACAACAATCCGAAGCGCTGCAGCATATGATCAGGATTAATTATCGTGGTTGGTAAATGTTTCTTCAGCCAGTTTGATAGCCGCGGCCAGAGCCGCAGCCTTGTTCATGGTCTCCTCGTGCTCAGCATCCGGATCACTATCAGCGACAATCCCCGCGCCGGCTTGCAAGTGAACCCGCCATGCACCATTGGTTCCTTCAATGGGGGGCATCACGACCATTGTTCGAAGTGCAATTGCCATGTCCATATTACCGGCAAAATCGGCGTACCCCACGGCCCCGGCATAGGGACCTCGTCTAGACACCTCCAGTTCATCAATAATCTGCATCGCTCGCACCTTGGGAGCACCGCTGACGGTGCCAACCGGCAATGTGGCCCGAAGTGCATCCCAACAGTTCAATCCATCGCGCAAGGTCCCGACCACCTGTGAACTGATGTGCATCACATGACTGTACCGCTCCACGGTCATGACATCTGTCAGTTCGATCGAGCCCGGCATCGCAACACGACCTACATCATTGCGTCCCAGATCGACCAACATAATGTGCTCGGCCCGATCCTTGGGATCAGCAAGTAACTCGACTTCGAGTGCACGGTCCTCTTTCTCATCGCGACCACGGTGACGCGTACCCGCCAGCGGACGGTTGATCACGCGCCGATTTTGGACTCGGCACAAGATCTCCGGACTCGACCCGACCAAGATGGCCCCTTCAATTTGAATGTAGAACATATAAGGTGATGGGTTTACCACGCGAAGTGAGCGGTAGACATCGAATGGATCAGCCCGTGTTATCAGTTCAAAACGCTGGCTTGGAACCACCTGAAAGATGTCACCGGAGGCAATGTACTGTTTACAAATCTCTACCGACTTTTGAAATCCACCGGGCCCCATGTTGCTCGGTGGTAGTGTTGGTGGTGCGATTTTCTGATTAATGTCACCCAATGCCATTCCAGGCCCATTGCCTTCCAAACTGCTGGACAGCGGCAATCTGATGGCTTGCACGAGATCCTCTAGTTCACGCTGACCAGTTACATATGCCTCTTGAAGCGAGGAATGTTCCGAGAGGACGACATGCGTGATCGCGAGTACTGTTTTCTGCACATGGTCAAATGCAACAAGTTGCCGGTATAATGCCATTTGCAGATCTGGCAGACCGCGATCATCCGGTGGTGGTTCGGGCAGCTTTTCGCCCTCGAGATAACGCACGGTGTCGTAGCCTGCAAATCCTACCCAACCACCAGTCAAATCCGGCGGAAAATCTTGGGGAAAGTCCGGTACTTCTTCAAGCTCTGGCAAACGCCAATCTGCTGTGATATTTGCTATCTCTGCCAGTGGATCGCTAGCGTTATATGTTCGCGATTGGCTTTCATCCAACCGATCGACATAACAGACCTGCTGCCCACGGACAATCATCTGAGCCGCTGGACGCACGCCAATATAGCTGTAGCGACCGATGCGATTACCGCCGACCACCGACTCCAACAAGAAGCTGGGCGCCATACGTTCATCTGGTTGTACCAGTCGTCGATAGGCCAGTACTGGTGTCAGCAGATCGCTCAGCAGGCGGCGGTACATGGGTACCAGCGTGACCCCTTCTTGCGTGGCAAGTTGTGTGAATAATTTGAAATCAGGGTGTTCGTGAGCCATCTTCAGCAAGTTGATTTTGGATCAAGTTATGCTTGATTTATCGGTTACGATCCTAACCCTGCGTTTAACCACACAGAGTCCCGGTATACAGTCCCATCTGATCTTCATCCAGAGGATCTGGACAAATATCACCCAAGTCACCCAAATCCCGTTTATGATTGTACCCTTTGCCCCATCCTTGCCAGTTCTCGCTACTAATCGGGGTACGATCCAAAAGGTTCACCTTCTGAACTTTATCACTTCGCGTAGTAATCCATGGCAGGCAATCACATGGCACCAGCCGAACAAAGGGCACTTGCGTATTCACATAACACCTAATCATAGGGGCCACCATCAACGATGCGACCACTGCTCCTCATAGGGAACCGTCACGTTCCAGCGATAGTCAATAACCAGGTCGATCGTGCAAGAACGCTTCTGGGGCATATGCGACCACAAAGGCGATTGATCACCCGACCCATGCTGTGTCTATTGGACAATAACGGGTAGTCTATGATATTGATAAGGCTTCAGCCAAGTATTCTTTGGTTGCCGGTGAGCCACTTGGTCAACTTTGAGATCCCAAAATGGATGTAGATAGTTTCTTGGCCCATTACGGATTAATGCAGAATCCGTTCGATGCTGAGGAAGCGCGGCATGACTCCGTTTTTGCCCAGTCAATGGATAGCAGTCCCGGGCACCCTCAATTTGGCAAGATTTTCGGCCAACTCGACCCACCCAGCACCTCCGTTGTCTTCGGGGAAAAGGGTAGCGGAAAAACCGCCATCCGCTTAATGATTGCCCACCGCATCAAGTCGGAAAACCAGAGACATCCCGACCAACAGACCATGCTCGTGGTCTACGATGACCTGAACCCAATGCTTGATGCCGTCTGTCACCAGCACCGACGAGGCAAGAGTGCTGATGTGGATGCAATACTCCAAGATTTGCGGCTCGAAGATCACCAGGATGCAATCCTCTCCATTGCCGTCACCAAGCTTGTCGATATCGCGTGCGAGAAAGAGCATGCTGACGAGGCCATGGTGACACTGAATCGCCCCGATCAGCGTATCAGGAAAATGCCGCGCCGTTTACGTGTTGCTGCTGCATTACTGGCAGTTTTATACGATCAACAGCAAGGGGAGGACGTCACAGGCCGCTGGATAAAACTGCGACGCAAATTACGTTGTGGTGGGATAAGGCGTTATTCGCTGTTACGGATTGCAGCCTTGGTAACAACTATTTTAGCTGCTGGGTTGCTCATAACATATTTTCTGACACGTCATGCACCGATGGAACCGCTGCCCGTGGTTACCGCCGTCTCAAGGCAACCCACCCTGCTTGCTCAAACCACCACCAATGGTGATATAAAAGACCTCATGGATCCCGCGCTGATTCCAGAGGAAACAGAACCCGCATCACCTGCTGTGGTACCGCCCAGGAACATCCCTAAGGCAGATCCCGTCACACCCGTAAAAGCTGACGAAAACATCGCCCCACAACCCGTGATAACCGTGCGACAAGAACCCACAACACCGGCAGATATCAGCCCGACCATGGTGCTTGCGCTGGGTGGCACCATGCTTGCCGCTACGGTCGTACTGTGGTTACTGTGGCTTCAGGGTCAGTTCATACTGTGGCGCTTGTGCCGCAAAACGTGCAGAGCCATGCCAACCATCAAACGGACACCAAGCCAACTGCGACAGTTCTTTGCAGAATTACCACGACAGGAGTTGGTCCGTCATGTTCTATCCATTGCCGGTACGGAAGGACGCAATAGCCGATACCAGTTGACCCATCTTCTGATACAAATACTTGGTGAACTCGGATTTACCGGCGTCATTGTCGTCGTTGATCGTGTCGATGAACCGACACTAGTCACGGGAATGCCCCAGCGTATGCGGTCGTTAATTTGGCCCATGTTGAACAACAAGTTTCTCCAGCAGGATGGAATGGGATTCAAGATGCTACTGCCGATTGAATTGAGTCACATTTTGCACCGCGAATCGCCGCAATTCTTCCAGGAAGCACGCTTGGACAAGCAACGAGTGATTGATCCGCTTACGTGGTCTGGCGCCACGCTCTATGACTTGTGTACCAGCCGCCTTCGGATCTGCATGGATCCTCAATGTGAGCACACCATATCACTGACTGATATTTTTGAAACAGATGTGACACGCCAAATTCTTGTTGATGCGTTGGATCAGATGCGTCAACCACGTGACGCATTCAAGTTCCTCTATCATGTCATTCAAGAACACTGCCGAATGATCCCTCAAGATCAGGCATGTCACAAGATCGCCCGCCCAACCCTTGAAATGATTCGCAGAACCCAATCGCAGCGAGTCGACGATCTATTCCGCGGACTTGCCCCAGCTTAAGACTGGGCCTAACAGACCTCTAGCAATTCCGTTCTTGGGATTCTATTTGCTTGATAATTGCACCAAAATCAAGTTCAGCATGACCGCTGTTGACGAACGCTTTGTAGAGTTCGGTTGCCTTCGTGCCCAACGGTGTACTGGCACCAAAATGGCAAGCTGCCTTCTGGCTCAGTTGCAGATCTTTGAGCATCAACGCACTACTGAACCCAGGACGATATTGATTGTTAGCCGCTGAACTTGGGGACAAACCAGGTACCGGGTGGTTTGCGGTCAGCGCCCAACAGTTGCCTGATGATTGGGCTACGATTTCGTAAAGTATTCTGGCGTCAAGCCCAAGCTTATCCGCAAGTCGAAATGCTTCGGCCACCGCGATCATGGAAACACCTAGAATCAGGTTGTTGCAAATCTTAGCTGCCTGACCTGATCCAGCGGGCCCGACGTACACAATTGATCGCCCCATGTCCTCAAGAAGAGGCTCGGCCCGAATGAAATCATCATTGTCACCACCCACCATGAAGGTCAGTGTGCCTGCTTCGGCACCGGACACACCACCGGAAACGGGCGCGTCGAGCATGGTGACACCCGCCGCGATGGCTTGATCGGATAGGGTGCGTGCTGTATTGACGCTGATTGTTGATGAGTCGATAAAAAGCGTGTTCTCTGATGCCTGCAGAAATAGACCCTGATCACCAACCAACACCTCCGTAACAACCTCTTCTGTACGAAGCATGGTGATGACCACATCCACATTGCATGCCAAATCTTTCTGACTGGCACGCCTTGCACCATCAGCAACCAGTACATCAACTGTACTACCGGCAATATCGTGAACTTTCAGTTCGTGACCTGCCTTGAGTAGATTCCTGGCCATGGGACTTCCCATTGCACCGAGTCCAATCATGCTGATGGTGGCCATTGGGGGCTCCTTCAAAAATCAGACGCTATTCGGGACGTCCGTACAGTTCGTCTTCAATGTCACAAGCTGACCGTCCTGGCGCAAACAAGGCTGTTTCCATCACACCCGGCCAATGGACCTCAATCATAAGCCAGACGCTGCCGTGGGTGGCAATGATTTCCCACATGAGCAAATCCGAATAAATAAGAATCTGGTGCCCGAATCCGCTTGCAATTCTGAGGTCTGATATTTCACCGCCCCGACTACCAAGTCTGATTGTCATTCTATGTTCTAATCTCAAACAGGGTATTGGGAACTTAACCGGCGATTTCGGCCAGCGCAGTTAAAACTTTTTCCACATCATGCTGATCATTAAAGTGACCCGGGCTGATCCGAAGGGCACCGCCGGGAAATGTCTCCAA
>CAUZIY010000129.1:0-8999 GCA_963579995.1 Phycisphaerae bacterium | reverse complement strand
CAGTTAGCGCCGTCACAGTGCCAGGGAACCTGTGGCTGAGGTCTGTTGGAAATCGATTCCCCAATACCACATGCATTCACATGGACCTGATCACTTTCAAGAATCTGTTGGGCCATGGCCACGATCTCGGGCTTTTCGACAAGCTCAAGAAGCGGCTCACCGAGCATGAGGAACTGGCATGCAAGTCGATTAAGCCCCGAAGGCCAGTCTGTCGTGCGCCAACGCTCGTGGTTGTCAACCTGCAGACGATCAATATTCTCCAGTTGCACTTGGTCAAAAGGCCTAGGGATGAAAAAGAAGCCTTGGCGATGAAATTGCTTGAGGTGGACGCTGGATACTTGCATGGGATTGATTGACATTACCGCGATGGGACGATCAGTTTCAGATATTGTATGTATTGATTTCAAGATGACAATTCCCATTTGATCTTCGCCCAACAACGCCCACGGGTCTACATGACTATAATTGCAACTGGAATGGCTGCTGACATAAGCCATCAAGACAAGAACCCCGGATTTGGATTGTGATCATGATTCGCCAAGCTACAGTAGGTGATGTGCCGGGGCTCGGCAAGATCATCAACGATTGCGCCGAGTATGGGCTGATGTTACACCGATCACCCACTTTTCTATATGAACATGTGCGCGATTTTTATGTGGCGGTAGAAAAGCTGGACGATGGATTGACCGAGATAATTGTCGGAGTCTGCGGGCTTCGTGTGATCTGGGCCAATTGGGCAGAGGTGTACGCTTTGGCGGTTGCGCCAGACCAACGCGGGAAGGGACTCGGCGGCCAACTGGTAGAGGCTGCGGTTGACCAAGCGCAGAATCTTGGCATCCCCCAACTCATGACCCTTACTTACGAACAGCAGTTCTTCGAGAAATTCGGCTTTGAAATTCTCGACCGTCAACGACTTCCCCTTAAAATATGGAGTGAATGTATTCGTTGCTCGAAAAATCAAGCATGTGATGAAATTTCCATGGCACGTGTTCTGTCGGATATGCCAGACCCTATTGATCCCAACAGGACAGATGCCGCAACCACATACCCGAAAATCCCGCCGCCAACCGACAGCGCATATATCGTGCCAACTGAGTTAACCATCGGCCGGTCAAGCAAACGACAGAAAATGGATGAAGTGACATAAATTCGTGCAGCTACAAACTGGAATGTCGTGATCCCAAACAGGACACCCATTGCGTAACGGGATGAACCCCACCTGGCTGGATCATTAGAATATTTACTTTGAATATCGTTTTGACTTAACAAATAAATTTGCTGCCGGAGCCATTGATACCTGGATCTCAAATTTGGTACCTCAATGCCTCTGACAGCAAATAACTGCGTAAGATTTCAGGATGGTTCAGGCCGTCTCAACTGATCATTGGCTCACCCAGATTGTCGCATCGCCGACGATCAGTGCTGTGCACAAGCAACTATCGGAAACCGATCGGGTTGTTCTTGGCGGCAGTTACGGGTCAAGCACAACACTGGCAGCAGGTGCGATATCCACACGTTGTAACCAACCGGTTCTATACGTGGTTGCCCATCTCGACGAAGCAGATGAAGCCGTTGAAGATCTCCGCTTGTTTCAAGAGGCAGGAATGCCGCTGGGCATATCTCACTTTCCCGCCCTTGAAATGCTACCCGGTGAGTCAAACGTCAACCTCGACCTGCTGGCGCAAAGACTGGCAGTCGTCAACAGCCTTGCCAGAGAACACAATACACCCGGGCCGACCCGCCATGTAATCGTCGCGCCGATCCAAGCACTGATGCAGGCAGTACCCAAACCATCGGCAATGGACCTCTATCAGGTCACAATTGAAGCTGGCAAACAGATGCCGCCAGCACGATTGTTCGATTGGCTTGACCGATGCGGCTATCAACGAACCGATGCAATTGAAGAACCCGGTGATTTTGCGAGCCGCGGCGGCATTATTGATATTTTTCCGCCGGGCGGAACGAGTGGCCATGAAGGGCAACTCGGAGCTGTTCGGCTTGATTACTTTGGGGATGAAGTGGAATCCATTCGCCACATCAATACCGAAACAATGGGATCATTCGGTGACATCCAACGCATACAAATTATCGGCGCCTCGGCCCAACAGATTCAAGCTGATAACCAAACCACTCTTTTCTCAACACTTCTCCCTGACAACACCCTGGTCGTCATGCATGAGTTGATGGAACTTTCAGAACAGGCCAGGGGATACTACGAGCGTCTAACTGACCCATGCGGAATCTATTCACCACAATCTGTCTTTCAGCACCTTACCCGTTCAAGTCACATTGAAATCAATCAATACAGTACGAAATCGAACGAAGATCCGGCCATCAGCCTACCCATCCATCCCCTGCCTTCTTTCGAGAACAGCGCGGCAGAAGCCGTGCAACAAGTGTCCCAATATAGCATGGCGGCTGATACGCCACGCCTGATCGTTCTATGTCAAAAGCCTGCAGAGCGGGATCGCCTTAGGCAACTTATCAAAGAACACGCCCCGGCAAGTATCAATTCAATTGAAATCGAGATTGGCTACCTCCACAGGGGATTTTCCTGGTCATCACCCATTCCTACAGGTGATCCTGAAAAAAATATTGCCCATAGTAACGCACAATCAACCAACCTTACCCTGGTACCCAATCACGAGTTATTTCATCGTTACGAGACGCGGCGACATTTATTGCGACCAAGCGGGCATGCAACTGCCGCGAAACAGACCGATGCATTCGTAGAACTTGAGGTTGGCGACCACGTTGTTCATGTCGAACATGGCATCGCTCGCTTTTCTGGACTTAAGGCCATGGCACGGCGTGGCAAGACACAGGACTATCTCACGCTCGAATTTGCCGGCAAGAAGCTACTGCATATCCCCGCAGAACAGATCGATCTGGTACAGAAGTACGTAGGGGGCTTTGGCGGCAAACCACCGTTAAGTCTGATAGGAGGAAAACGCTGGGCCAAACAAAAGGAAGCAGTGGCCGAAGCAGTCAAAGACCTTGCCAGCGAACTACTGCGAATCCAGGCAGCGCGTGCCAGCCTACCAGGACTGCGTTTCCCCCCCGATACGGCGTGGCAGCAGAAGTTTGAAGCTGAGTTTCCATACGAGGACACCCATGACCAGGTTGCCGCCACTGCGCAGGTCAAACGCGATATGGCACATGAACAGCCCATGGACCGACTCATCTGTGGCGATGTCGGATTCGGCAAAACGGAGATCGCAATCCGTGCCGCCTTCAAGGCCGTTGAACACGGCAAACAGGTTGCAGTGCTGGTGCCCACAACCGTACTGGCAGAGCAACATGCTCGCACTTTCAGCGAGAGAATGGCTGATTATCCATTCCGCATTGAATCCCTGAGCCGGTTTAAAACTGGCAAAGAACAGATGGCGATCCTCCAGGATATTGGCCAAGGACGGATCGATATCACCGTTGGAACCCACCGACTACTTTCCAAGGATGTTCAATTCTCTGACTTGGGACTGGTCATCGTCGACGAAGAACAACGGTTCGGGGTAGAGCATAAACAACGACTCCTCCAGTTTAGAATTACCGCCGACGTACTCACGCTGACCGCCACCCCTATTCCACGAACACTGCACATGGCGATGCTCGGCCTGCGCGATATTAGTTCACTTTCCACTCCACCACTTGATCGACGGGCAATTGTGACGGAGGTGATCCCCTACGATGAACGACGGATCAAACAGGCAATTATCCGTGAACTCAACCGTGATGGGCAAGTGTTTTTTGTTCACAACCGTGTGTACAACATTCAAGCCGTTGCCAACAGCATTCGCCGACTCGTACCACACGCCAAAGTCATTGTGGGGCACGGACAGATGCCTGCTTCGCAGCTTGAACAGGTAATGCGACAAATCGTGGAAAGAAAAGCTGACATTCTTGTCTCCACCACCATCATCGAATCCGGTATTGACATCCCTCTGGTCAATACCATTTTCATCAACATGGCCGACCATTTTGGCCTTGCAGATCTGCATCAACTACGCGGTCGCGTGGGGCGGTACAAGCATCGGGCCTATTGTTACCTGCTACTACCCGCCAATCGGCCAATCAGTGATACGTCCGCACGCCGCCTCAAGGCAATCGAGCAATATTCAATGCTTGGCGCTGGATTTAAGATCGCAATGCGTGACCTGGAAATTCGGGGCGCTGGAAACCTGCTTGGCGCCGAGCAATCTGGACACATTGCCACCATTGGTTATGAACTGTACTGCACCCTTCTGGAAAAGGCGACCAAGCGTCTTCAAAATCAGCCGATCATCGAACCATTACGTACGCATCTAGATTTACCTATTGCAGGGAGGCTGAATCACAACTTCATCCCCTCTGACCGCTGTCGCATGGAGGCATACCGTCGGCTGAGCCGGGCTGCAACCCTGGATGAGTTGAAGGCAGTTGCTGAAAATCTGACTGACGCTTACGGCCAACCCACACGTCATGCCCAAGCACTGATCGACCTGACTGAACTGAGAATTGCCGCAAGCACCTGCGGAATCAAATCGCTCAAGCTCGATGGTAAGGACTTGATCTTCAAAACCACGAAGCTGAAGGCGATTGAACAACGCCTCACGCAAGCCCCAGGCCGCACGACCGTGGTCGATCACCATACCGTGTACTATCGTCCACCGGCTAAATACCTCGAGCCCCAGACCCTCATGAGCGTTCTACGCAAAATTTTCGTCTATCCGCTTGCAAGAAATGATTGCCAGTCAACAGACGATGGCAAAGACTAGGGGCCAAGAGTAATGGCTGGTGTAATGGTCTCACCCAAATACCCCACTAATTCCGCCGTCGAGCTGACCGGCTAGGCTGCGGCACCAACATCTTTGCCCCCATGGCTACTAGTGCCCTGCAGGATCAAGCCAATTACGGCGGGGACAATTACGAGTATCGGAATCACTGCGGCATGGGCCTTGACGCCACTGGCAACGCTGTCTCTGAATGAAGGCAACTGCAAGAGTAATGCAAGAAAGCCCATGACAGCAATGCTCGACCCGCTAATCGATGTGAAGACAATCACAGAGAGTTTGAAAACGATGAATGCCAACATACCCAAAACAATCAGGCCAATCAGTGCACCAATCCAGTAATGCTCCGCATTGGGCGCAACCTGGCCAGGCTCTGCAAACAACTGAGCACAGGCAGACCAAACATTCGCCCCGATGTATGCACCAGTCAGGCCCCCCAATACGGCAACGGCGTACTTCATCAGTGGGAAGCACAAGGTCGCCAGAAGGGCGCCGAGGCAGCCTGCAACGATCCACTGGGCGCCAATCTGCTTACCCAATGCGTAACCAGCAAACGCACCAATTAACAGTGCAAAAATCACAGTGGTCGCCTTGTAGTAACGATAACCATTAAACAAACACAACACACCAACGATCAAAAAAACCACCGCCCAAACAAGGGACAGATTCCCCAAGGCTTCAACAAGCTGTTGTGGCTGTGCGAGGGCATCACCATTGGAGAAGATGGCAGTTATCACCTCGAAGGCTGACTGTCCACCATCGACCGCTGTCATAGCCAGTATCGCTGACATATCCAATTCCTCTCTTTGAGCACCGTGGCGATCACCAATGCCATGGAGGGGCACCCAGCAACCCACCATCGCTATTTGGTCACTTATCGGTTTTACGGCAAAAAACCGTGCACTGAAGAGCGGTACCCATGAGCGTTATCAGACCTACGAGAAGCAAAAGTACTCCGGGGCGTTCAGCAAGCCCGGCCAGGGCAGGATCTCCGCGTAGACGAAACAGACTCAGTCCTCCGCCCGCCATCAGTATCGAGCCCACGAATGCCGATTGAATTGACGCGGCCAATCTGGGCGAGACGAGGCCCATTAAAAGCCCAAATACACCACCAACCAATCCGCCACCAATCATGGCGGAGCGAGCAACCGGTTTCAGCTTCTGCCAGATCACTTGCGGCCAACTGGCCAGTTCCTGAATCATCGCAGTGAATGCCTGCCGAAAATCCTGTGTTTCACCGGCCATCAAGGTCTCGATTGTAATATCTGGCATCGTCAGCTTGTCCATGCCCCCCCCATCAATCACAGAAGGTGACAACCAGATAACCGCACTGAACGCCAGTGCGGCACCAAGCACCACTGCACAACTCACACCCATCCAAATCCGAAACAGTAGATACGCCAGCAGGCAGCCAACCGTGCCACCCACCAACAAGGAAACCAGCGTCGCAGTTGCATTGGACCAATACCCCACGGCAGTCGCACACCCCAAGGCACCGACAATCAGACCACCCAGTACGCAAACCGGCCGGGCAAACCGACCACCCAAAAGCCACAGAGCCAAGCCGACCAAGACACCCACCAATGCCATGACAGCACCTACAATAGTAGCGGCCTGGGCAATCATTGGTTCCAACTGTGGCACTTGATATTCCAGCATAATCTCAGATAGTACACTGAACTGCCCCCTCACATTCGCTAACCGACCGCCCCCCACGATACAATGTCACCCGACATGGCCAGTCACCAGTCATCCAATCATCTAGAACCCCTTCGCCAGCGTATTGACAAGTTGGATCGCCAGATCGTTGAACTGCTCAATGCCAGGGCTAAAGTGGTTGTCGATATCGGCAAAGCCAAGCAAGCTAACCACACAGCCATTTACGCACCAGACCGTGAACAGCGTGTACTCGAACAGGTCCGCCGACACAATGCTGGGCCGCTGCCCGATTCCTGCCTGGAGGCCATCTGGCGGGAAATGATGAGTGGCAGCTTTGCGCTAGAACGACCACTACGTATCGGCTACTTGGGACCACCAGGCTCGTTTAGTCATCTTGCAGCGCGGCGTAAGTTTGGCGCAAGTGTGGAATATGACGACGTTGAAAGCATTCAGGCCGTATTCGACGAGATTGCCCGGGGACATCTGGATCTGGGACTGGTACCCATTGAGAACTCGATCGATGGTGGTGTTGCCGAAACGCTCGACTCATTCGTTGATTCATCGGTACGGATCTGTGCCGAGGTGTTGATCACCATCCACCACAATCTGCTGGCAAACTGTGAACCACAACTGATCAACAAGTTATATTCCAAACCGAACGGTTTTAGCCAGTGCCGACAGTGGCTCAGCGTGCAATTACGCCAAGCCGAGCGTGTCGATGTGGCCTCTACGTCTCGCGCTGCTGAACTGGCATCCCTAGAACCCGGGGCTGCTGCCATTGGCTCTGCACTGGCAGGTGAGTTGTATGGCCTGAAAGTTCAATTCGCCAATATTGAAGATACTGTCAACAACGTCACACGATTTTTTGTCATTGGGAAAGAAAGTCCCCCGCCTACTGGAGATGACAAAACTACACTTATGTTCACCACGGCACATGAGGCTGGTGCGTTGAGCAAGGTATTGGATGTCTTCCGCGACCACGGCCGCAACCTCACACATATCGACAAACGGCCCAGCAAGAAGGTCAACTGGGAGTATTATTTCTTCGTCGACTTTGAAGGACACGAACATGCTCCCGAAATCGTGAAGGTGATCGAGAAAAGCCGATCACATTGCTTGCAGATGTCCGTTCTGGGCTCATTCCCGACCGCACATAAAGTGCTGTAATCGCACATTGCCATGGCTGGTTTACTATCAAACTGCAGATTAAACTTCGGCGAGCCGAAAATCCTTGATATGAACTTCACATCTGCGCCGGCCCTGCCACATTGATATCTTTGGCTCAAATGCAATATCAATCCGATCATTGACCACGAGCCGGTCCTCCAGGTTACCCAAACCAAAACCAATCGCCTGCACGGTCACGCCGTTCTGCCTGATCGGCAACCGCAGGTGTTGACCGCCATCACCCACGCATTGTGGTTGCCCGGCAAGCTGTACATTCCGAAGACAGAAAACCGGGGCCGGATTACTACGGCCAAATGGCGCCAATCGTTGAATCTGCATAATCAAATCGATATTCATTTGGTCGAGCATGCAAAAACTGTTGATGTTTATCGTGGCCACCAAATCATCCAGCTGTAGGTTTTTATTTACATACGCAACAAAGTCTTGTCGAAATGCATCAACGTTGTCGGCACTTAGACGCAAACCTGCAGCCATGGCATGGCCGCCGTAACTATCGAGCCACTCAGCGCAATGGCCAATTGCATCATTGATATGCAAGCCCGGCACGCTGCGAGCGGAGCCGGAAACGATCTCCTTGTTCCTGCTAAGCAATACTACAGGCCGGGAAAATTTCTCGACCAGTCGTGCAGCAACAATTCCAACCACACCCAAATGCCAATCCTCATGGCATAAGACAATAGCCCGACACATCGGCTGGTCAAAACCGGCATCGATCACCATCTGTTTGGCATCGGCCAGCATCTGCCGCTCGACGGAACGCCGACGGGTGTTCTCCTGCGTCAAAAATTTCGCCATGCTCGGCGCCTGTGATGGATCAATGTCCGTTAGTAATCGCAGGGTCTTTTCAGCATGCCCCATTCGACCACATGCATTCAATCGTGGACCAAGCACAAATCCGACATGAAAGGCATCGATCCGTTCGTCACGTAACCGCGTCGCATCGATGAGCGCATTTAAACCAACAAACCGCGTTCGCTTCATCTGGCCCAGACCGAAGGAAGTCAACACGCGGTTCTCACCCACCAACGGCACCACATCTGCAACTGTTCCCAGTGCGGCCAAACTCATCAGGTCAAGCAACAGCTGGCGCATTCTTTCAGACACACGCTGAGAACCACAGACCACCCTGGCAATCTGCCAGGCGAGTTTGAAGGCGACGCCTGCACCGCATAAATCTGCGAATGGATACCTGGATACCGGTTCGCCATGATCTCCCGGAGTCCCGGCAAGACGTGGATGAACCAATGTGTGTGCGGCTGGCAACTGGTCTGTTGGCAGGTCATGATGATCAGTAATGATCAGATCTACCCCAAGTTGGCTCGCTGCTTCAGCTTCTTTAATGGCTGTAATGCCACAATCAACAGAGACGAGCAAGGGTGTGGG
>CAUZIY010000128.1:0-9055 GCA_963579995.1 Phycisphaerae bacterium | reverse complement strand
GCGCTCACACGTCCCTTGTCACCCAATTTGATCGTGCCGTGTCCGAGGACTTCACTGCCACTCACTGAGGTGGTGCCCATGGCGTCACCCAGCAGTGCCTCCTGGCGGTCATGCAAAACAAGTCGGCTAAGTCCGGGTATCCGCCCCATATGACGGATCAGGAACATCAGGCAGACCGTGCTGGTGATGACCCCAAGCAGGGTCCAGACCACGGACATACCAAGGAGATTGAGCATCTCCTTGGCCGGCAACCCAATTGGTCCTGAAGTCGGCACAATGGCAAGGATGAGGCCGGTGAACATGAAAATCAGGCCTAGAATACCGAACACGGCCAAACCAGGTGTAATGAACAGTTCAACCATCAGCAGCCCGATTCCAATGAAAACCAGTAGAACGTGCCAGATTTCAGAGAGGTCGACAAGAAATGGTGCGCCCAGGAGTAATACCAGGGCGGCCAGTGCAATAGCACCGGGTAATCCTAATCCCGGCGCTTGAAATTCCATATAGGCACCAACCATCACCGTCACGATGAGTACAGCCCGGATGGCCGGGTGGATCAGCCAGCCGGCAAGGTCTTCCGACCAGCTTTGGTTGAAGGTGATCACTGTGGCACCCCCAAGCCAATCCCCAAGTTCCTGGTGGTTTTTGACCGTTGCCTTGGACAGCCCGATTTCTAGGGCCCGGGTTTGGTTAAGCGTGAGAAGCGTGGCGCCGTCATGGACTTGTTTCACGAGTTTCCATTGTCCAATATCGTCGTCAGTGGCCACATCAACGCTGACCCTGCCGACCGTCAGTGCGCTGACTTGTTCTCCTTCGGGTTTGACCGCTGCCAGGGCCTCTTCACGTGATTTGGCCAGGACCATCATCTGGTAATCGGCCTGGTTAACCAGTTGTTTTCTACCGCTTTCGATGTGTTCAATCTGGTAGACCTCGACGCCCAGGACGCACATGGCATGAAACATGGCGTAGTCATAGTCATTCTGGGTCGCTGAATCACGGAATTCCTCAATGATGGGTGATAAGGCTTTGGCGCGTTCAGTTGGCGCCAATTCTTTGTTCATTGATATTGGTGCGCTGTCTCCGGTGGCTGATGACGCAGACATGATCAGTTCATCGCATGCAGAACCAATCATAATGCCGGCGGAATAGGCTTCGTTATTCACCCATGCGATGGTTCGTGCAGGTAAAGCCTTGATATATTTGCCAATCTTGAGCGCGGATGTCACCATGCCACCAGGTGTATCCAGTTCAATGACAATCATCGTTGCGCCAGCTTCAAGGGCTCGGTCGACGCGTCGCTGAAGGCTGTCCAAGACGAAGTCATAGATCATTCCCTCTATGCGGATCACGGCGGCAATGGCATCAGGATCACTTTTTCCTGTTGATGCCTCGAGTTCTTCGCCGGCCTCGGGCGGGGGCAACTGCTCATTGGGTTGGGCTTGGCCAATGGTGGGTGATTGATTGGGGGCAGGATCGTGATTGGGTGACGACACGTCCTGTGCGGCGACCTGGGTACACAGCATTACCGCAATAAGCCAAATCGGCCTGTAGCAAAAAACCGCTGATCGTCTGGTCATTTCAGCATTATAGGCTACGCGACAGGCCACGTGGCCCAGGCGGCGAGCTATGGTAGTTATTTGTTCCACGTGATGTAGCCGAGGTCATAATGAGCATCGAAGAACTGGCAAACCTTCTTGGAATCAACCGGTTTCTTGTACTCGCAGGTTAAACATTGAGTGATCTGTGCAAGTGTTCGCACGCCATCGGCCCAGAATAATGCCCATGGCTCCAGTCCACTGGCCTCGATACGGTCAGCAATTGGAGGCGGGGTGTTCTCAAGGGTTGGTGACAAAAGTGCGGTCCGTCTTGGTACACGTTTCAGTTCCTTGGTTGCTCGTTGGCGTCCCTTGGTTTTTTGTGGTGGCTTAAGGTGTTGGTCAATTTCATTCAAGCAGTAATCGAAATGGGCCACGGCCTCCCTGGATTTGGCGTTTTGGGTTGGCGGGATCCAGCGTTTTAGTTGCATGATGGAGGTTCGGTGGGCATCACGTAAATATTCTGTCATGGCCGAACGGTTGCGCCCCTTGATGCGATTCATTCGGTTGATGAAATATCTCGTTTCGGATGATGCGAGTTCAGAGGCCTGTTGGGTATCCGCGTCAGCCAGGAAATAGAGATATGCGGCGATGGCAGTTGCGCATGCCCGCAGGCCGGGGCGGCTGAGCAATGCCGGCGTGTCAGCAGAACTGTGGTACTGGTCGTAGAACATTGATCGAACAGGTTTCTTGTACGGCGCGTAGAACATAGCTTGTCCTTCGCGTCGTGTGGTCGTTAGCCACGGGCAAGGGAACCCATATTGCGGGTCGCCAATCAGGGTGTCGCTTGTGGCTACGAACGGCGCGTCGTGGTAGTGGTAGCCGGGTTTGGCCAGTTCAAGTGTCTTGCGGAAAACTGTACGTCCGATCCGGTTCACAAAACCTGCTGACATGGGGATGGTTGCGTGCCATTCCAATCTGCCGTGACAGTGTTCCAGTTTGGCGCCAACGGTGTCGATGTTTACGCCCGCCAGGGGCAGTTCGTTGCGTTTGGTATATTCCAGGTAGTGAAAAAAGCCATAGCATTCGTAGCCGTGGAGCATGCGAATCGATCGATGCGGGCGTTGCAGTGCGCCCTTGTGGATCAGCTTTTCAAGTATTCGGGCTGCTTCAATGCATACCGCGATACCCGATGCGTTATCCAGTGCGCCCGGTTCGTTGCTGTGTGCCATCGCCCAGATTTCCTGGTCCGGCTGCCCTTGGCCTTGCACCACCCCGCTGACCACGTCATGCGATCCAATATACTTCTGGATGTCGACTTTTACTTTTACAATAACCTGCCTGTGTTGGGCTACGAGTGATCGCAGCATGTCACCTTGGTCAGTCGAGATGGCCAGCCCCACTAGATGCGTGGCCCCACACTTAAGGGGGATACCGCCCCAGCCGAACTTGACCCATTTGGCGTCCCGGGGGTGGTTGGGGACAGGCCAATCCGTGACGATGCCCACCGCTCCCTTGTTGGCAAATTCGGCGAAGTGGTTTCGTGGATCCATGCGAGTCAAGACCATCTTTCCCAGCAGAGACCCGATGGGTAATGCAGCCAACGCCTTGCTGGAATCAATAATGATCAACTCGCATTTGGAACCATTGGTGCCCGGGGGCGTTGCTGCACTCCATTGCACCACGTGCCATGGGTTGCGATGGTAGTCGAGTACACGTCGCCGTACAGGGCTGGCGACATCCATGGTTGCAGATTTAATATCTGCAGCTTGTTGGATGATCCAGCGGCCCGAGCCGATGGATCCGCCAGTTTGAGCCTGGTGAATTTCGGTCTGTACGCCGTGGGTTTCATAGGCATTGACCAGCGTTCTTGTCGTGTCCTGGAATCGGTCAAAAGAATTCCAGCGGTCTGAATCTTGGACCTTTTTAACCAGGTTGACCATGCGTCTGCTACTGGCCTGGTGGTGTAGCATTGGCAATGTGTCGCACTGCAACTGTCGAATCGAAATGCCGTGTTTGGAGTTCATTGGATCTGTGTTATGCGATCGTGGGACTAGAGTCAATCTTGAGGTTGTTGACTGTTCGGGAGGGTAATGTGTCATGCATGCTTCTGTGTCCGTTTAGACGGAATCCATTCGGGGTTGATGGAGGTCATGCAGGGATTTGTGTTTGGCAACGGATCAAAGAGTTGGATCCGGCGTCTTCGGTCTGGTGCCGGTATAATTTGCAGATCTTCAAGGAGACCTCGTCATGGCGGTGAACAGGATTGAGAAGACAGAAAGTCAATGGAAAGCCCAACTGACTGACCAGCAATATCACGTCACGCGACAAAAGGGGACGGAACCTGCCTTTACGGGGGAGTATTGGGATATAAAGGCCAAGGGTGTTTATGAATGCATCTGCTGTGGTCAGCCGTTGTACAGTTCCGAAACCAAATTTGATTCTGGTACGGGTTGGCCAAGTTTCTTCCAGCCAGTGACTGATGAATCAGTCGGCAGGTCTACGGATGCGTCTCATGGCATGGCGCGAACGGAAGTGGTGTGCAACCGGTGCGGAGCCCATTTAGGGCATGTTTTTGATGACGGGCCACAACCAACCGGCCAACGTTACTGTATTAATTCAGCGGCATTGAAACTGGTCTATGACGAGCCGTCGCCCTAGCTGGGCCGAAACAGCGTCACCAATCCTCCGCCAATTGCGGCCAGTAGAATCCCGGCGATAAATTGCCAGCGTAGTTTGCCCCATGAATTTGAAAGCGAGATGGCCACGCATGCGTTGATGACAGGTGCGCCGGCAAATACGATCGACATGACCACGCTTGGGGCCCCTCTGGCGGCGAATGCCAGCAGGACACAGAAGGCTCCGGTGGCGCCGAGAATCCCCGCCACCAGTGACCAGGCAATCCCGCCGACGGGCATCTGCCATGTCGCTCCGCGTGCGATCAGTACGGCAAGGGGGGCAAGGACGGCAACCATGAAATACGCCAGGCCCACCCAGAGAAATGCCTTGTAGCGTCCATTGGTCGGGTCGGCCATCTGGGCCTGGCCCTTGTGCAGCATGATCCCATACAGGCCCCAAGCCACAACGGTTAACAGGGAGAATATCAACCAGGCACTGTTCGCCGTGTCTTGCTGGTTTGGTGTTATCAAATGGACCTCCTGGTTGCCTGTTGGTCTAGACCATTACCCAGACTTTTCCATCCTCCACCACGGTTTGGTAACTGGCGACCCGGGTGTGTTTAGGGTCATGCAGTGCTGAACCATCAACTGCATCATATTCCCAGTTATGCCATGGGCAGCGGATGATGCGGCCTGCTTTTTCCTCGACGTATTCACCAACGTGCCCCCCGCGCCTCGTGCAGGTCAGCACGCCATCGGAGATGCGGGCTCCCTGGTGGGCACATATGTTACGCAGGGCATAAACTTGATGGCCTTGGCGAACCATTAGTAGATTGCGACGGCCGACACGTACTGCTTGCATCGTGCCATCTGGGATTTGGTCAAGATCGAGTGCGGCAATCTTTTTCTTTTTCATGTCAATCCATAGAAATCGATGGCGTTGTCGGCAAAGATGCGTTTCTGCAGTGTGTTGGGGATCTGTCGGGGAAGAGCCTTGGCCGGCGAGTCAAAATCCCAGTGCGGATAGTCCGTGGCAAACAGCAGCATGTTGTCACTGCCCATGTGATCGATCGTTTCCAGAAGGTGTTTGGGATTCTCGGGCTCCTCGATGGGTTGCGTGGTCAGGCGAATATGTCGGCGAATCAGTTTGCTCGGCGATTCAGTGAGCCAGGGCACTTCCATGCGACAGCCACGCCAGTCCTTGTCCAAACGCCACATGAGGGCAGGCAGCCATGCCATGCCTCCTTCGATAATTGCAACCTTTAGTCCAGGGAACTTCTGAAAGACACCTTCGCACACAAGACTTGCGATGTGGGCCATTGCGGCGAGGGCTTCGGTGGTATGGAACTCCATATAGAAAGACGGTGCAGCACCGCCAGTTGCACGGGGGGGGGCATAGCCACCCCAATGGATGCCGAGGACCAGGTTGTGTTTCTCCGCTGCAGCCCAGATGGGATGGAAGGGGCGTTGACCCCATAGCACTTCAGACGTCATGTGCAAAATGATCTGCAGGATGCGGGGGTGTGATCCAATCCGTTCAATTTCCCGCACGGCAAGGTCTGCATCACGCCAGGGGATCATCATCGAACCGTACAGGCGTTTGTCCTTCTCGTACCAGTGTTCAATCATGAAGTCGTTGTATGCGGCGCAGAGCGCGGCACCTAGGTCGGCGTTGTACAGAAAATCTGCGCCGTAGAGTGGGTTCATGATTGCACGATCAATCTTCCAATAGTCGAGGTGTTGCTTTTGCGTAAAGGCCAGGTCTGACCCGGGTGGTGCCCCATTGGGCGGATGAGCATCATCACGCGATGCAGATCTCTTGACCTTTGGGTACCACGACTTGCCTGGATTTTCCAGTCCCGATTCGTGAATGTAATGCTGCCAGACGTTGGGCAGGTAGGGCATGAGGTCTTCAATGGACCGGATCTGGCAGTGGACGTCAGCATCAACGAGAGTGATGCTGGAATCAGGTGCCATGCCTGTTTTGTCGTGCTGGTCGGTTGTGGTGGTCATGTCGGTTTGCCTCGCAGGCAATTCTAGCAGGTCGTTAGGCACTGGTTGGTAGCGTGTTTGCTGGTTGGTTTTCAAGGGCAAGTTCTGTGAAGCTGGGTGGGTTGCGTATCTACCCTGCTTGGATTTTTACTGTATTATACCGTGATGCCGAACTCTGATTCTCAACATGATGCAATGCGGGTGGACGAGACTGATGTATTTCAGGAACCGGTTGATTGCGATCTTGTACCGGATATCTGGCGCCAGCTGGCCAATGAGACGGTCATGTTTCCCATGAAAATGGATGATGTGGCGTTAAAGATTGGGCCCGAGCGGCAATTGTTTGTTGATAATTTACTGATTGCTTCCACTGCTAACTTAACCAAGCAGGTGCATCAGCCGCGTCCACATCAGGATCATCCGGTCCTGGCGGCCTGTGATGAAGATCCACGTGTTCAAGTATTGCACGTCATGCAGTTTGATGAGTCACCGCGTTTTCGGATGTGGTATTGGTCCGGTGACGACTGGCATGCATGGGGTGAAAACGAAGAGATTCGGTGGGCGACAAGCTATGCGGTCAGTGAAGATGGTATTGAATGGTCGCGCCCCGACCTGGACCTTCACCGCATTGATGGGTGGCCGGAAAAGAATATTGTCATGCCATACGGATTCATGCACGGCTTGTTCTATGAGCCATGGGAGTCTGACCCGCAGAAACGGTTTAAGGCATTGGTGTGCGTGGAGCGGCGAGATAGAAAGACCATGCACTGGTCAGCTCCGCGGGCCTATTATCTGCACACCTCGCCCGATGGTATTCATTGGCAGGGAAATCTTTCTCGCGGCGTGATCCCGCAAGCGCAGCGCTATCGCTATCCTGCGAATGGGATCGGTGACACCACGCGCTTTTGGTGGGATACCTATCGCAAAAAGTATATGGGGGATGTGAAGTGGGTTTTGCCAGGTAAACTTCGCTGTCGCGGTATGATGGAAAGTGATGATCTTATTCATTGGACGCGGCCGCATCCCACGCTGTTTGCAAAGGCACAGGACAGCCAGATCTACGGACACCGTGGTTATCCCTATCAGGGGATGTACATTGGTTTACGGTGGCTGTATCGGCCGGGTTTGGACATTCATCGTTGTAACCATGCGATGGATGTTGAGTTGGACTGCAGCCGTGACGCCCAAATCTGGACCCGGGTGTGTTCAGGCCAAAAATTCATGCCGTTTCGTGGCACTTGGGATGGATGGAGCGCCAAGCCCAGCGCCATGTTGGAAGTTGGGGATGAAATCTGGATCTATTATACGGCCAAGGGCGGTCCGGAATACCGTAAGCACCACGACACCCATCACGGCTGGTCGGCCGGGCTTGTGAAATTGCGGCGTGATGGATTTGTTTCTCTGAATGCGGCAATTCACCAGGGTCATCTGGTAACACGTCCGCTCGGTTTTTCGGGAAGCCGGCTGCACGTGAATGCTGAGATCCAAGCGGGCGGTTTCTTGCGTGTTGGTCTTCGAGGGTTGGATAACCAGCAGGCGATTGGCGGCTACGCGGTTGCTGATGCCGTTCCAATGTCAAAAAGTAGTATCAATCACTTGGTCACTTGGCAGGATGGAGCGGATATCAGGCCCCAGCCGGATGCAGATATTCGATTGGAGTTTCAAATGGAAAATGCGAAACTTTATGCCTTTTGGATTGATTAGGGTGCCGCTTAGGGCGTTGCGCGTCACCTGCCTACTCTGCGTCAATGTGGTAGTTGTAATAGTTCGAGTTGGGTTCCCGCCAGCGGTGATCGTTTCCAGGTCTTCCGGCCTTTGTTCCTTGGTGCCATTTGGCCTGTGTGTCCCATTCACTATGTCCGTCTAAGCAGACCACGTTTGCCCCTTGGAAGTGTCGTTCCCCAATCGGGAATCGGATCTCATCGCGAAAATCCGGCAATGGATCAGGCCCAAACGCTCTACTGCGGTCAATCACGGTCCAATAGTTGAAGGGTGTGTTGGTTTCTGGGAAGGAAAAGGCATTGTCCGCATCGGAGATGATATTGCTTGGATAAGAGATGTCCGACATTTTTCGGTAGTACCAGTTATTGGCATCGGCAGTTGAAAACCATTGGGCTCCGAGAAAGCGAAAGTTGTAGGCGTAAGCGCCACGGTGTTGATGGGTTGCCTCACTTGTATTATCCGGAATAGGTGGGAGCCATGATTGGGGAGAGGTCTGTCCCGGAAAGGTTGGGCACATCAACCCTTGTTCTGTATTAAGAATATCGGCTTTCGGGTCGCCAGCTGCATCTAGGTATGAATTCATCATTGCGCCAATTGTTTCGTAGCCCCTTTTCCATACCCACGAGCCATCAGCGTAAACCTTGAGCTTGGTTCGGTTGTGGTCCTCGTACCAATTCTCGTATGCGGGAATCCAATCATCCCATTCGGCAACATAGCTGTTCAGGGCCACGCCCATTTGCCTTAAGTTGGCTTGGCAGAAGACTTGTTCGCCCGATGCACGGGCCTTTTCGACAGAGGGTAGCAGCATGGCGATAAGCAGTGAAATGATCGAGATGACAACCAGCAGTTCGATGAGTGTGAAGCCGCGAAATAGTTGTTGTTTCCGCATGTTTCCTCCAGGAACCGAAGGGGATGGTGGTTGGCTAGAGTATTTCATCTTATGTGATCGTGATCGGTAAAGGCAAATCATTTTTCAGATCGTGGGATCAATATTTAAATGCGCTGCATGGCGTAGCTTGCGTCGCATGACCTTGTTGGAGACTGTTCGTGGAAGTTGATCCAAGACATATACTCGATGGATTTTAAACAGGGGGTTGAGGTGAGTTCTGATGGCCTGCTGTAATTGGGTCGTCAGTTGGTCGATGGGCGGCGGGTGGATGGTATCAAGGACGACGTAAATGACTAGGT
>CAUZIY010000127.1:0-9123 GCA_963579995.1 Phycisphaerae bacterium | reverse complement strand
TTATGACCCAAGGCGGCGCAGATGCAGTAAAACTCGAGGTGGGACCGGACTACGTGGACCTGATCAGAAAACTGGTACGCGCTGATGTTCCGATCGTAGCCCATATCGGGTGGCGACCTCAACGGTTTCAACAAGTTGGTATACCTCTCGTAGCTGGACGCACCGAAACGCAGGTCTCGGACTTGGTTGATTTGGCACTGAAGATGCAAGACCAAGGCGTTTCAATGATCCTCATTGAACAATCGACCGCCGAGGTCAGTAACCAAATCGTGCAGCGTGTATCGATTCCAGTCATTGGCTGCGGTGCTGGGCCAGCCTGCCACGGTCATGTGATTGTCCTTCACGACCTGCTGGGGTTGACACAGTGGCAGCCGTCATTTGCTCCGCCGATTACTGAAGGTGGCACCTGGCTTGCAGATAAAGCTGCTCAATGGGTTGAACTTGTCGGTAGCGGTGATTACCTACGCGACGACCATCCCTACAAGATGAATTCCCCTTCGGATAAGATCCAGTAAGATTCTGCAGTAAGCCACCTGCACATTCATATTCATACCCCGGCGTTCGAACCGATGTAAGAGGGTGTCGTAGTATTGAACAACTAAATCATGGGGATATTCGAAAAATCTGTGGAACCGAAATCCCACCACCCGTGACACCGACCATAACACCTGTTATCGCGATACCAGCATGGCTCAAACCGATTCTACTCGAACCCAACTGGCCAATTGACTGAACTTTAAACCGCCAAGGAACTTGACCGATGACTAAAATCCGATGGTACGGGCCTACAATTGTGCTACTCGTTGCCGTTCTTCTTGTTTTTCTTGCCGGTCCTCGACTAGCAACCAATATTGTCTTCGCACAAGAAAAAGCGAAGATCAATCTAGCCAGCCAAAGTCTCGCCCAGAGCGAGTTGCTTACTGAATTCAGTGAAGCATTTCGAAACGTTGCAGAAGCAGTGCGGCCAAGCGTCGTAAGCATTCAAGCCTATGCAACGCAGCCGCAAAGCAGTCACGGTCAAAACCGCCCGCGTGATTTACGCGACTTCCTGAATCCCGACCGGGCCGATGACCTATATGACCGCTTTCGCTATCACAGACCAGATCGGTACGAGCGAGAAGAAGAATACGATGATGGCCCCATTATTGTCGGCACCGGTTCAGGCTGGGTCTATGACGAGCAAGGACACATCATCACCAACAGCCATGTGGTAACGGTCGAGATGCCCAACGGAACACGGATGGAAGTGGACCGAATCGAAGTACATTTTCCCAACGGAGACAATCGTGAAGCCAAGATCGTCGGACTGGATCAGGACACCGACATTGCCGTCTTACAGGTCGATGGTGATCATTTGCACCCTGCGAAAATCGCCAAGCGACCGGCCGAGCAAGGCGAAATCGTATTTGCGTTTGGCTCGCCACTGCAATTCGAATTTTCGATGAGTCAGGGTATTGTCTCCGCAAAGAACCGAGAACTTAATATCATCCAACGGCCTTCACGGCGTGGGCTTGTGGGTGGATACGAAAACTTCATTCAGACCGATGCCGCAATCAACCAGGGAAATTCTGGTGGTCCCCTGACAAATCTATTTGGTGAAGTGGTGGGAATGAACACGTCTATTGCGACAAATAGATTCGATCGAGGATCGATTGGCCTGGGTTTCGCAATTCCGGTCGACATGATTCAAGATGTGGCGGAAGCCATCCTTACCGAAGGCCGCGTCGAGCGTGGTTGGCTCGGCATCGAATATCGATCATTGTCAGCAGAAGAGGCGGAAACCTTTGACTATGACGCCAAAGCCGTGGTCGTATGGAATGTCCTCAAGGATGGGCCGGCAGAAAAGGGCGGAATACAACGCGGAGATGTCATCGTGGCAATTGATGGAACTCCCATTCAAGTTGGAAGCCATCTAAGAAAATTGATTGCCAAGATAAAACCTGGATCGAATGTCAGGATTGAAGTTTCTCGTGCCGGGCAGAAGACTGAATTGCAGGTCCTCTTGGGCGACAAATCTCGGGACCTTGGTTTTATCAAATCTGAACGCAGCCAATCCACCGAGAGTGATGACGATAGCGCAGCAAAGCTTCTTCGTAAACTTGGCCTGGAAGCAACGCAGATCTTCACGGAAGATATTGCGCGTCGATTTAACATTGAATTCACGCCCGGCGTCTTGGTACGCAAAATACGATCCGGATCGCCTGCGGATCGCCAAGGCATGGAGGTCGGCCAGATCATCACGCATGTGATGGGTACACCGATCAATGATACATCTGAGTTGGCCAATGGGCTCAAGGGTCATGAGAAACGATCTGTCGTGAAAATAAGTATTATCAACCGCCGTGGCAGACAAGATTTCATCCTGCTGAAGATGCGTTGAATCTACTCAACTCATCCGTGACGGTTCCTCTATGGCGTTGCATTCCCAAGCAACCAAGTCATACTGACCCCATGTCCACAGCGGTGAATGAACAGTCTGTCAAAGTATCAGGGGAACTTGGCATGGAGGCGGCTGCGGCATCAGATACGCCACTGTTGGATGTTCGCGGTCTCAAGACATACTTCCCCGTCAGACGAGGGCTGCTGAAGCGTACGGTGGGCCACCTGAAAGCCGTCGACGACGTTACTTTCCAGATTCACTGTGGGGAAACGCTGGGCCTCGTAGGCGAATCAGGATGTGGAAAATCAACCGTTGGCCGGTCTATTCTGCGACTTATCGAGGCAACAGATGGCTCGGTGAATTTTGATGGTGTGGACGTATTTTCGGCAGACCGTAATTTACTGCGAACGATGCGCCGCCAGATGCAGATCATTTTCCAGGACCCCGTTGGGTCGCTTAACCCGCGCATGACCGTCGGCCGCATCATTGCGGAGCCAATCACAGTACATCGCTTGGTGCCACGCAGTAAAATTCGAGAACGCGTGGCATTCCTGCTGCAGAAAGTTGGGTTATTACCGCAACACGCGGGACGTTATCCACATGAGTTTTCCGGTGGTCAACGACAGAGGATCGGTATTGCTCGGGCGTTGTCACTAGAACCAAAGTTCATTGTATGTGATGAGCCTGTCAGTGCATTAGATGTATCCATTCAATCCCAAATCCTAAATCTTCTAGATCAACTCCAACAGGATCTTGGTCTTTCCTATCTCTTTATAGCGCACAATCTGGCTGTGGTTGAGCATTTCTGCGATCGCGTGGCGGTCATGTATCTAGGACGGCTTGTGGAGACAGCCGACCGCAACACGCTCTACGCCAAACCGGCACACCCATATACACGGGCGCTACTTAGTGCAGCACCACATCCGGATCCAAATCGACACCACAAACGTATCGTGATGACAGGTGAGGTACCTAGCCCCAGAAATCCACCCCGCGGTTGCACCTTTCATCCTCGATGCGATCTGGCTCGTCATCTAGCCCAACAGGCACCACCGAACCAGACCATTGCCATTACGGTTCAGGACAAGCCGGTTCGCGTTATGCGACGTTGTGTGGATCAGGCCCCCCAACTGGAGCCCGTAGAACAAAATGCTGGCCACTGTGCCGCCTGTTGGTTTCGCAACGAGGGACTTTGATCGTTTCCCCCTTAATTGTTAACATGGCGATACCTCAGTGTGCTGATGGGAGGTCATCAGGATGACTGGGGCCGGTTTCATCCTTGGAATGTTTTTCCAGTCTTAATAAAAAGGTTCGATGTTAACAGTATGGTAAAGCTTCGACTTAAACGATTTGGTCGCCGTCATCGACCTTATTATCGGATCTGCGCAATGGATCAGCGCTCGGCACGAGATAGTTCACCCATCGAGGAGTTGGGTACCTATGATCCGCTTGAGCAAGATGAACAGAAAGCCGTCAAACTCAATATAGACCGGGCCAAGTACTGGATTGGTGTAGGCGCACAACCCAGTAATACCGTGCGCAGTCTGCTAAAAAAGAACGGTGTTGTTTAGCAAAAAGCACCCAGTAACATCGAATTCACCAGTTGGAAGTCAAGATTCCGCCGCTTTCAACCTTTGACCTGCAGTTCTTTTCGATTCACCTCCATGCCGCGGTTGCGAATAGATGTTGTGACGCTGTTTCCCGAGATGTTTGACGGGGTCCTGTCATCAAGCATTTTGGGGCGTGCGGCTCAGCATAGTAGCCAGCAGTCGGCCTTGGTTGAATATCACCTAACAAACATTCGTGACTATTCCACGGATAAGCATGGCAAAGTCGATCAGCCACCATATGGAGGCGGTCCTGGCATGATTATTCAATGTCAGCCGGTATGGGATGCCGTGGCCGCCGTTGAAAAAACGGTACAGAGTCGACCAAAACGGATCTTAATGACTCCACAAGGTCGAAGGTTGGACCAAAAGCATGTGGAGGAACTGGCTCAATCCCAGCACCTACTCATCGTGACTGGGCATTATGAGGGTATTGATGAGCGGGTGATCGAAAAGTTGGCACCCATTGAGCTATTAAGCGTGGGGGATTATGTCCTCAGTGGCGGCGAATTGGCAGCCATGACCCTGATCGATTCAGTTGTTCGCCTTATCCCAGGGGTATTGGGTGATCCAGAGTCGACTGAAGATGAAAGTTTTTCCGTTGCTAACGATCGGTACCTGGAACATCCACACTACACGAGACCGGCCGAATGGATGGATTTAAAGGTGCCTGATGTGTTGCTATCAGGTAATCACCGGAAAATTGCACGATGGCGTCGCAAACAGGCGTTGCGACGAACCGGCCAACAGCGGCCAGACCTTATTGACCCAAGTTCAGATACATAAGTTCCTTGGTGGGGCGGATTCCTGGCCATCGCCAAGACCCGGCCCCATGCCAATGGCCTGCCTTTTGCCTCTCGTTGCGATCGACAGTCTTCACGATCTCGCGACAAGTCCTTGGCCTCACCCCAGCCTTGCTTTTCAGAAGGCGAATCGCTAAGTTACTTCGCTCGTTTGTCCGCACAGAGCGATTCTCATGAGTCAGGCGATCATACAAGCCATCGAACAGGGCCAATTGAAGACCGATCTGCCCCAGTTGTCTGTTGGCGACACGGTGGATGTACATGTGAGAATCATTGAGGGGTCCAAGGAACGTATCCAAGTTTTTAATGGCGTCATCATAAAGCGCCAGCGATCTGGAATCTGCGAGACGATCATGGTACGCCGCATCGTAGCCAATGAAGGTGTCGAACGGACGTTCCCACTACATTCACCCCGAATTGCCAAGATTGAGGTCAAGCATAGGGGCCATACACGCCGCGCCAAGCTTTACTACCTACGTGAGCGGGTGGGCAAAAAGCGAAGGTTACGCGACCGTCGCCGTGGATTAGGGCATATACTTAAAGATGATCCAGCCGATATGGCTAAATCCGAGGTGGTTGAGGCCAAGTCAACTGCAACCGAGAAAGATAAGACCGACGAGTCGCAAAGCGAGAAGACCGAGTCTTAGACGTCCTGTCATTTACGACACAACATAGCCGTAACAGCCGCAGTTGATTGCCGTTGAGTCCTCCTTTTTTGTGCGCGTTTGCCGCGACGTTACGATGATGATGCCATGGCCAACAATCGTCCCAAAAGCGGTGGCGACCCTATCGCCGATCGCCGCGTAAAACTCGACCGACTACGGACCGAACTCGATACCGAACCTTACGGGCAACGGGTTGATGACTTGATGGGTTTGGCCGATGCCCGCAACCTTTATGATTCAGACAAGGCGGATGATGACCGGGCTGCGACCTGCATTTCTGGCCGTGTGGTGTTGTTGCGTAACATCGGCAATCTCATTTTCATGACACTTCGTGATTCGAGCGGCGACCTCCAGATTGGCATCTCTAAAAAGTCTGTAGATCGCGAGACATTCAGCCAGGCCAAGTTGACTGATCGTGGTGATATCGTGGTCGTTCGGGGACGCGTGGGCATTACCAAATCTGGGGAGATTACGGTGTGGGTTGAACCAATCAAGGAAAATGAACCTCCCTATGCACTGGCGAGCAAGTCGCTTGTGCCACCCCCGGAAAAATGGAAAGGCTTGAAGGATCCGGAATTACGATACCGCCAGCGATATGTGGATATGTACACCAACCCGGATGTAATCCGTACCTTCCAAGCTCGATCTCGAATCGTACGGACCATCCGGCATTTTATGGAGGGGCACGATTTCGTGGAAGTGGAAACCCCGATGCTCCAGTCGATCGCCGGCGGTGCGGCCGCTAGACCGTTTGTGACGCACCACAACGCATTAGATATTGATCTATTCCTGCGCATCGCTCCCGAACTTTACCTCAAGCGGTTATTGGTAGGTGGTCTACCTCGTGTTTACGAGATCAATCGTAACTTTAGAAATGAGGGGGTTGACCGCCGTCATAACCCTGAATTTACGATGCTGGAGGCCTATCACGCCTTCGGGGACTACCAGACCATGATGGAGTTAACCGAAGCCATGATCAGGAAGGTGGCATTGGATACGAACCCGGACGGTAAGATCGAATGGGGCGGTGAAGTCATCGACTATAGCGTCCCTTTCCGACGCGTTCATTATGGCAATCTATTCGAAAATACATGTGGCTTCTCAATGACAAATTTTGACCAGGTACGTCATAAAGCACGGGAACTTGGTATTCATGAACAAGGGGTAGACAGCTGGATTGTCGTCAACGAGGTCTTTGAAGCAGTCGCAGAAAAGGGCCTTGTGCAGCCTACATTCATCATGGACTATCCCAGCGCTATTTCACCGCTAACCCGACCACGTACCGATGATCCAACACTGTGCGAACGCTGGGATCTATTTATTGGAGAAATGGAGATTGGTCCGGCATACACTGAACTGAATGACCCTGATATTCAGGACGAACGATTTCGTCAGCAACTCGAAGGGGCTGATGAAGAGCTCAATAATTTTCGTACATTGGATGAAGATTTCCTCCATGCCTTGCGTGTCGGGATGCCACCGGCAGGTGGCCTGGGCATAGGAATTGACCGCGTTGTCATGCTCATGACCGGGCACCGCCACATCCGTGACGTGATCCTCTTCCCCCTGATGCGCCCCCCTGCATCTCAATGATTTTGATCAGACTGATGAATAGGCCCAAGCATCACAGACGACAACATGAGTTAACTGTAAGTTTCTATAGCGATAGGCCGAACATCACTCGATGTACAAGCTTCTGTTAATCCTGAAGTATCTTCGTCGCAAGATCACGCCGATATTTGCGATGCTGGCAGTCACTTTGTGTACGGCAATGGTCATCATCGTGATCAGTGTGATGGGGGGATTCCTGTCATTAATGACTGAGTCAGCCCATTCATTAGACGGTGACATTACGATTTCTGGTGGACTCCGGGGCTTCCCTTATTACCAAAAGCTAATGGATCGCCTTCTTGACGCTCCTGAAGTTGAGGCGGTAGCGGCCGTAATTAATAACTACGGGCTGATCAATCTGGGACCGGAGCATGTAACCCATGTGCAAATCATGGGCATCAAAGCAGAAGACTTTGACCGTGTAATTGACTACAAAGAACAACTCTATTGGAAACCCAAACGAACGAACATGCTGGTTCCAGAAACAGATTTCATAAGTGCGGGCATGTCATTCGATGTGCCTGACAAAGAAAGTGACCTTGAGGGGATCGTACTTGGTATCGAGGTAAATCATGAGAATACAAGGGACGAGAATGGGCATTATGACTTTTCCCAGTCGATCGTCAGTAGAAATACCCCCGTCATATTGACGGCCATGGCGATCAAATCAAGCGGTATCCCTCGTCCGGTGCCAAAACAGATGAAAGTTGTCAATGAATATAAAAGCGGCTTGTACGATATTGACAAGCTCCGGGTCTTTGCGGACTTTGATTTTCTGCAAAAAACATTGGCGATGGATCAAGTTGAGCTAATCCGTGAAGACGGCACTTTATTTGTAGATCCGGCACGGGTAAACCAAATTGTCGTGCGTGGCAGCTCCGATATATCACTTGATCAACTCAAGCAAACCGTCTGGGACCATAGCATTGCATTCATCCAAGAATATCCAGAGGCGAACCATATCGGGATACGTACATGGAAGGAACGCTATGCCACGTTTCTCGGTGCTGTTGAAAAAGAGAAAATCATGCTCACCGTACTGTTTGCCATTATCAGCATCGTAGCGGTGGTGATGGTGGCGGTGGTGTTCTACATGATCGTTTCAGAAAAAACACGTGACATTGGTGTCATGCGGGCGATGGGAGCCTCGCGTAGCGGGATTGCATTAATTTTTCTGGGCTATGGATTAACCATCGGTATTATTGGCTCCGCCATCGGGTTGGCACTGGCCGCAGGTGTGGTCTACAACATCAACGAAATTCAGGATTGGCTCACACGGCAATTTGGCTTCACGATGTGGGATCCAAAAATTTATTTTTTCGACCAGATCCCTGCTCGCTTAGATCGGACGGAGGTGGCCACGATTATGGTGATGGCCATCCTCAGTGGTTTGCTTGGGGCGTTAATACCCGCATTCTTGGCAAGCCGGCTCAATCCCGTCGATGCGCTGCGTTATGAATAAGATGAAGATGGGACAAACAGCCACACCACAATCGTTACTTCAGATACACGGACTCCGCAAGTCCTATCCTATTGGAGGTGGACGCGTTGAGGTTCTTCGGGGCATAGACCTCAAGACCAGCAAGGGAGAATGGCTCGCGGTACGCGGCGCTTCTGGGTCGGGCAAGAGCACATTTTTGCACCTGTTAGGTGGGCTGGATCGCCCCGATCAGGGCGGTGTACAGTTCGCCGGAAATGAGATCTTCTCCCTGGGGAATCGGGGGCTGAATCAGTATCGCTGCTGGAGTGTCGGATTTGTGTTTCAATTCTATCACCTTCTGCCGGAGTTGACTGCATTAGAAAATGTACTGATCGGAGCAATGATTGGACGCGGTATCCTTCGCTGGTCTCGCGAGCGAAACACGGTACGCCGCCGTGCCACAGATTTACTTGAGAACCTTGGACTTTCGCACCGAATTCATCATCGGTCGACGAAGCTATCTGGTGGCGAGCGCCAGCGAGTCGCCATTGCCCGCGCATTGATTAATGACCCGGCAATCCTCTTAACGGATGAACCTACTGGAAACCTTGACACCAAGACAGGTGACCAACTTCTT
>CAUZIY010000126.1:0-9152 GCA_963579995.1 Phycisphaerae bacterium | reverse complement strand
GGCATATGGCTCGCGGTACTGGTGGCAACAACCCATGCTTCGGCCCCGCTTTTTTTCAACGCGGTTTCCAAGTTGTTCCATCTGGGGACTTCACTTAGTTGCGGCGGTAGTTTGCCGAGTGTGTCCTCGTCGCGATCTACAAGGGCGACTAGTTCAGCCTCGCCGAGGCCAGCCATGGTCACAGCATGCAGGGAACCAAAATTTCCCGCACCGGCCACACCTATGCGTACAGGTTGGAAAGGCCTACGATTCATATCAGTTAACGGATGACTCCCATGATTTGGGTGGCTCGGCCATCAAGGCGTGGTATCCCCGGATACCGGATTCCAACTGTTCTAGGCTGAGCCACTCGTCTTTCATATGTGCCTGGGCGATATTTCCCGGGCCGAGGATCAGGCACGAGATGCCGACCGCACCGTAAGCATTGCCGTTGGTTCCGTACCTTGCGCCTAACGGCGTGCTGTCATAGCCGCAACGTTCAAGGATCTGCCGTACATTGGCTGAGAAGTTCTTGCCGCTCTTTGGGTCCAGACCGTTCATGATGAATGGTTCCGCCTGTTCGACCTGCAGGCCCTCATGTTGGTGTCGCAAATCGTCAAGTATTTTTTCCACCACCGGCAGAATCTTTTTGCCATCTTCTCCGGGTACGAGCCTGCGATCGATATCGATGGTACAAAGGTCCGGGATGACATTGGCCTGCACACCGCCCCGAATAATGTTGATGCTGCAAGCGGCCTTGCCTGTAAATGGATGTTCGGCCTGGATCGTAGGTATGTAGTGCGTTTCGATCGCGTCAACCACACGCATCATGTCGGAGATGGCGCTGCGGCCGCGGCCGGGATCACTTGAATGAACGGCAATGCCCCTAGTGTGGATCTGCCAGCGAACTGCCCCGTTGCATGCGACGATGGGGGTCATCATGGTTGGTTCACCCACGATGATACCGATCGGCTCCCAGTCGAGGGTTTGGCACTGTTCATTGGCAAATGCCTTGGCGCCGCGACCTCCTATTTCCTCATCCACAGTGAAGAGGATCGCGATGTTCATCGACCCTGTATTTTCCTTTGCATATTCCCTTAGTGCCCAGAGCATTGCCGCACCTGTCCCTTTGGTATCGCAGGTGCCGCGGCCAAAAATCTTGCCGTCTTCTGTTTTGGCGTTGAATGGATCAACAGTCATTCCCGCTACATCCACAGTATCCATGTGACTATCGAACATCAGCCACTTGCCGTCCAATTTTACCTCGTGTGTGATCAGGACGTTTGGTGCACGGCCTTCAACGGGGAGGATATGAGTCTTGAACCCCCAATTGCGTGCAACTGAGTCCAGGTACTCCCCAAACGGTTGTTCTGTGCTGGTACTGGTAGACCCTGGGGCACTGACCGTATTAAAACTGACCATCTGAGACAGTAGTTGTTCGCAAGTTTCGGGTTCCATATTTATATTCATTTGTCATGATTCCAAGAACTTCTCGGGAGCATCACTTGCATCGTAGGGATTGAGTTGGATTTTCATCGCCATCCCTTAAATGGTTCATACGGGTACTTGGCGCAAGCATCCAGGTCGAGTTCCACGCCCAGGCCAGGACCTTTGGGCAGCACTATAGCGCCATTGCGAAATTCCAGTGCAGGGTGGATCAGTTCAGCCTGCAGGGCGGTGTCGGCTTCTGAGCCAATTGTTTCAAGAATCAAGAAGTTGGGGATCGCCGCAGCGAGATGAATTGAAGCCAAGGTGGCAAGCGGACCATTAGGATTATGGGGTGCGAGCGGAACATATTCAGCTTCGGCCATGCCGGCGATCTTTTTGGCTTGTGCCAATCCACCGCAGTTGACTACATCGGGTTGGGCAATGGCCATGGCTCGGCGACCAAGAAACCGTCTGGCATCGTAAATGGTAGACCATCGCTCACCCGTGGCGATGGGTGTTTTGCTGTATGTGGTGACTTCAGACAATGCCTCCACATTTTCGGGAGGCACAGGTTCTTCAATGAATAGGAGGTTATAAGGTTCGAGGGCTTCAACCAGGCATTTTGCATTGGCGGTACTTAAGCGGCCGTGGCAATCAACGGCCAGGTGTACTTTCGGGCCAACCGCCTGGCGGGCTGCGGCAAAGAATTCAGCGATCCGCTTGAAGATGTCAGGTTCTAGGATTTCAGTTTCCTTGTGGCTTGGATCAATGGTGCCATGTGATCCGCTATAGCCAAACGTCTGGTCGGTTTGTTTACCCCCCAGTTCTAACTTTGTCGCCGCACCGTAGAAGATCGGCAAGGTCACCTTCATCGCCTGGTATCCACGTGCGACGCAGGCGGTAGCATTTTCTGCAAATATTTCGGGTGTGGCGCCAGCAGGGCAGTGGCAGTAGACGGGGATTTGATCTCGAGTCGGGCCACCAAGCAGTTTGTAGATCGGCGCGTTAAGTGATTTGCCCACGATATCCCACAACGCGATCTCAATCGCACTCATCGGTGTGGTATGAAAAGGGCCGCCAACGAAGAATGAATCGCGATACATTTTTTCGAATATGTCTTCGATTCGCGTCGGGTCTTTTCCGATTAAAGAACGTTTCAAATCAAGGATAGTAGCTTCGACTGACTTGCTTCTACGCTTGTAGACGGTTTCAGAGATTCCCGTGATACCTTCATCGGTGTCAATGAAGACAAAGATGCTGTTCCTGGGCCCGACCAAAGTAAGAATGACCCGCACATCCGTAATCTTCATGCGATCATTCCCTGTTGGGTCATCAGGTCATGCAGTTTCTGTTTCTGCTCGCTGTTCAGGGGTTCAAATGGAAGGCGGGAAAATCCACCATCCTGCCCCATCAGGTCAAGCCCCGCGCGGTAAATGGCCAGGTCGTTGGTCGGGCCAAGATGTTGGTGGCTGTAAAGTTGTTTGAATGGAAGCAATTGCGACCAGATCTGTTTGGCCTGGTCCATCTGGCCACTGGATACCGCCTCGTACAGTTGTACACATGGTTTGGTCAGGAAGTTAAGAAACCCGCTGATCCAGCCGTGGGCACCGGTCATTAGTGCTTCCAGTGGCGACTGGAAAGTGCCGTAAAACGTACGAAAACTTTTATCACACATGTTCAGTAGTTCATGGATGGGTACCACGGAGTCAAACGTTGATTTGACGCCACAGATAACGCCTTCTTGGTGCAGTTGTACCAGTTCAAGTGTCGTTACAGGATCACAGGCGGCGTAAGCGGGGTTGTTGTACAACCATATGGGTAGATCCGTATGTTGCTTGAGCGTGCGATAGTGGTTGAGAATCGCTGGTTTCGGCGGCTTTTGGAAATAGGGAAGAATGACAAGCGCGCCATCTGCTCCGGCTTGCTGGGCCTGTTGTGTCAATTGGATTGTATGGTGCGTGCTGTAGTGCCCCGTGCCCGCAATCACCGGTATGCGACCAGCGACGGCATCGATGATGATGCGTGTAACCACCATCCGCTCATCGTTTGTCAGGGAAATGAATTCACCCGAGGTGCCACAAGCGATGATCCCGTGGACTCCCGACTCCACTAAATAATCTACATGTTTGCGCTGACCTTGTTCATTGATCTTACCATCAGCGGTGAACATGGTGAGGCATGCAGGGAATATGCCGTGCCATTGATCGTGGGATACTTTTGCCATGTCAACCTTCGATGATACCATGCCAGCCATGGATAACGCCAACACAAAAGACTGGTTGCCAACCGCAATTGCAAACCTTGATTGGATAAATGGTGGTGAGCCTTATTGGGAACAGGATTATGCGGCCTTCAAGGTCGATAGGCAGGCATCATTCAACACGAATTTCCTGATGTTTTCTGCTCACGTGGGGGGCTACGCCGTGTATCCGTCCGACATTGCGCCAATGGCACCCAGGTTGGAGTCGGATCTACTGGGGCGCATCATTGATCTGGCTCATGAACGGAAGATGAAGGTGGGTATCTATTGGTTGGCGACCACTCCGAGCAGTGCTTTGCAGGCACGAGAACATCCTGATTGGCAGCAGCGTCAGCGTGATCAGACGACCACGGGTTGCATGTGCTACACAAGCCCGTTTGGACGTCACACCCTTGGCCAGGTGTCCGAGGTGCTTGAACGTTACGAGGTGGACGCGATTTACTTTGATCAGATGCCAGTGGCTTGCTATTGCTCGTACTGCCGGGATAAATTCCGCAAGCGTTTTGGGATTGACATGACGGCATTGGAAAAGGAAATCTCGGCGAAGCCATTTCGGGAGGTGTCTTCCTTTGCCGTCGAGGCTGAGCGGGGGGGGCATTCGCTCGCCTATGAAACCGAGCAGTTACAAAAGTTCACCCAGGAAAACACCGACTGGTGGGTTCGAAACGTTCGTGCCCTGGTTGATCAGCATCGTCCTGTTTGTGCATATGGCCAGGGGAAGATTTGGGGTACCCAACTGCGTCATCACCGCAAGCAGATTGACTATGTGATGCCTGAGGTAATGTGGTGGACGGTGGGGTGGAACCTTGATTATCTGGCGCTTCATCGTCAGATTTGTAGCACGTTCAGCGGTGGCAAGGTGTGTTTCGACGTCGACAAGTATGACAATACAAATATTGAGCGACGGCCCATGGCAGAGGTCAGGCTTGAAATGGCCAACGGTTTAACTGTTGGTTGTAATCCTCTGTTAAGGGAACTGCGTTCTGCAGATGGTGCAGAGCACGATCAGGCTGAATTGGCAACGTCTTTAGATCAGGCTCGCCAAGTCCTTGGGATGAGGCGTAACGCGGTACGCATTTGTCGTACGGCGCTGCTGCATTGTCCGGCGGTTGATCGCCTGGCGGTGAATGACATGGGGCAGTCACTTTCCAATGGCTACCAGTTGCTTCGCCAACACCAGGTTGACGTTGATGTCGTAGATGAAGAGGAGTTGGCGGTCGACAATCTGAAAAACTACAACGTCGTGGTTGTTCCCGAGTACGCAAATATGTCATTGGCCAGCGAACAGGTTCTGGCTCAATATGTTTCATCGGGTGGTTCGGTCGTTGCAACGGTTGGTAGTTCAGAAGGAGTCGACCTGGACGAGATGGGAAACCGTCCGCTGGCCAGGCTGCTGGGGATGTCTGATGTATCACTTGGCGGTTGGACGAGTGTCGATATGGCACCAAGTCTAAGTGAGACGGCAAAGATTCCCGCCCATACGCGGCGCCCTTTTAATTATGCCCAGGTCGGCTCTTTTGATCCGATCTGCACGGGGTTAGCCGGTTCGGTAATGAACTTCAAGGAACCGTATCTTGAAGCAGTATATGGTTCGCAGTGTATACCGCTTCTAACTGCCCGGGGCATTGATTTTGCAAAAGTGAGTATGCAGCCGTTTTGCCGGCGTATGTTCTGGCCCGGGGCGGATATTTGTACCATGGCAGTTGCCTACGAGGGCGCGGGTCGGTGCGTGTTCTTTGCGGCCCCGGTATTCACTGATGAACTACGGCGATGGGCGGTTGATCTGGATCCCATGATTATCCGTGCCATCAGTTGGGCAAAACGCGAAGAAGATGAAGTATCAATCGTTGATGCGCCGCGGGCACTTCGAACAGCCAGTTATGTGGATGAGGATGACAGGCAATATCTGATCATTCTGACACATCATGCGACCAACGATCTGCGTGGAACGGCGGTTCGTTACGTGGATCCATCAGGTCCGATCGAGATTACGATCAAGCCCAGGTTTGAATTGTCACAGGTCGAGTGTTTATGTGGAGGTCAGGCAGAGATTATTGAGCAAGCGGATCGTGTCCGGGTGCGTATCGAATCGGTTCGTTATCTTGAAGCGCTGCGTGTGCGATAGCGGCCCTTGGGTTGGTATCCCATTGCTTGTTTAAGCCGGCACCAATTCTCCATTCTTATAGATGCCGTATTTGTCTGCTGCGGATCGTAATGCCTGCAGGTTTTCTTTGCTCGATTCTCGTGGAATCGCACAACCTGAAGCCAGGACGTACCCTCCTCTTTTTCCGGCGCCCAGGATGCAATTCTTTGACTCTTCTTCGACTTGCTCCGGCGTGTTGTTCAAAAATGAAAGCGTGTTGACACCTCCCATTAGAGAAGCACGATCGCCGACCTGTTCACGGGTCAGATCAGGTTTCATGTCACCCAGCGGATCCAGTGGTCCAATGCAATCAATCCCAACCTCAATCAGATCATTGAGCATTGCCATGACATCACCACAGATATGTACATAGATTCGCACATCTTTATGGTATGCATGCAGTTCATCGCACACCGTCTTCATGTGGGGATAAATGAACTGTCGCCATGTTTTGGGTGAAACTAGTGAGTTGGTGCCTGACGAATCATTCAGCCGCAATATTCTGTGCCCGAGGTCAACACAGAATTTACCGCGTTCAATGGCAAGGGCTACCCCCTTTTCCATGATCGCATGGATAAGTGGAGGATCGTCCAGGCAATCCAGCATGGACTGTTCCAAGCCGCGAAGGATGACGTTGAAGGACATGGTGGCTGATTTAAGGTCCCCGATCAGTTCGATACGATCACCTGCGATTTCCATGACCTTGCGCTGGCGGTCACCGCATCCAAGTTCCTCGTAAAAGGATTTATCGGGAACTGCAATTCGCCTGGCCTCCTCGATGTTCCTGATGATGGGATCCTCGAAACTGGCCCACGCCCAGTTGTAGGCCATTGTATAGGGGTCTTCGTAATGAAAGTCTCTGGGATCGTCTAGGTGTGTTGCCCAGCCACCGTCCATATCGATCTTCCCCAGCCGACGGCCTGTCTTGTCAATCTCATAGACCTTGCCATCTTCCTTTTCGATACGTCTTGCGGGCGAATGAAACTGGCGAACTGCATCGGCACCGACGACAAGGCCGGCTTCCATCATCACGCGTAGTGCTGTGAAGGGATCTTCAATGACCTGCAGGAAAGGTGTATCCGTGTACTTGGCGGCTACATCGAACCAGATTTTTGGATAGACCGGTACCCTGTCCGGTACCTCTCCGGCAACTGCAGCGTACATTCGTTCGGTGGCGTTCATTGGGGGCTCCAACAGATCGGCGCGGGCTTCGATCATTTGCAGTTTTCAGTGATAGCATTGATCCATAAATTTAAGGTCAAATGGTATGGGGGGTGACTTCCTTGTATGCGTTCATTTGGACCTGTTTCATGCAGTTGTTCGTTGTTGGCCGGTATCCGTGGTGGCATTGGGTTCCTGGGGTAATTCCGGCACTTCAAGACGCCTTCAACCTGCCATTTTCGTAGACACCGTACTTGTCAGCGGCAGTGCGTAGCGCGATTAGGTTCTCTTTATTCGACGCGCGGGGGATTGCACATCCTGAACTGAGCACATATCCACCGTTCATGCCAGCACCTCGAATGCAATCGGCTGCTTCCTGTTCAACCTGTTCGGGTGTGTGGTTGAGGAATGAAAGGGTGTCCACACCGCCCATCAAAGATGCGCGATCTGCGACTTGCTCTCGGATCTGGGCAGGATCCATTTTGCCCATGGGATCAAGTGGTCCAATGCAGTCCATTCCCAACTCAATGAGATCCTCGATCATGGCCTTGACATCGCCGCAGATGTGCACATAGATTCGGCATTCGGGTTCATAAGCATGCATCTCCTGGCACACGGTTCGCATGTGGGGAAGAATGAACTGCCGCCACGTCTTGGGTGAGATCAGCGAATTCGTTCCTGCCGAATCATTTAGCCGCAAGACGCGATGACCCAAGTCACAGCACCACTTGCCACGTTCGATTGCAATGGCAGCACCTTTTTCCATGATGGCATGGGTGAGTTGTGGATTGTCTAGGACATCCAACATTGAAGTTTCCAGTCCCCGTATGATCGCCATGAACGACATGGTTGCTGTTTTCAGATCCCCGATAAGTTCGATTCGACCATCGGCCATTTCCGTAACTTTTCGTTGCAGATCACCACAGCCGATCTGTTCGTAAATAGATTTATCGGGAACCGCGATTCGCCTGGCCTCGTCGACTGACCTGATCACCGGTTCATGAAAACAACACCAATCACGAAAGAATGCCATCGTGTAGTCATCTTCAAAGGTGAAGGTCTTCGGGTCATTCAGATGGGTCGCCCATCCGCCGTCCATGTCGACCTTGCCGATTTTGTTTCCAGACTTGTCAATTTCATAGACCTTGCCGTCCTCCACGGCCAGATCCCGAGGCCGATGATGAAACTGGCGAACTGCATCGGCACCCACGATCAGGCCCGCTTCCATCATGGTGCTGAGAATCAGGATCGGATTACGGATCATTTCACAGAAATCCGTGTTGGTAATCACGCCGGCAACATCCAACCACATTTTCGGATAGACCGGCACCCGGTCGGGAACGCCGCCTGCGACGGCCGTGTACATTCTTTCTGTTGCATTCATGGGAACCAATTCCATCGGAATTTCGGGTTTTATCTTGTGTAACCTACTGTTACCCGCGTCAAAATCTGGCCATGTCCATTAATGACCTACTCGTTTCCTATGGCCATGGTTGGCCATCTTAAGCCATTCGTCAAATGAGTTTAATTATTACCCCTGGGGATTACCGGAAGATTATGATGGCCTTTGGATTGATGATCCATGGCACAGGGTTTGGGAAAGGGGATCTGTGTATAAGGACATGGTTCATCAGTTCAAGTTGCATTGTTGTTCCGGCTTGGAAGCCGCAGGAGTATTCTGCTGGATTTTCTGAGGTTCGTGACCTGTGGAAATTGTTTTGCCGGGTCCATGCCGGTTGGCCGACATAGAGCGAGAAATCAAATCCTGTCTACCGTAAGATACGCTGGCTTACTTGATCCCCAGCCACCTTAGCTCAGTGGTAGAGCGGCGCTTTCGTAAAGCGCAGGTCCAGGGTTCGAATCCCTGAGGTGGCTTTGACGCTTGGTGGTGCGTTGTGTCGCGTTGCGTCGCGCTTCTCTGCAATTTTAAAAGACTTACGCTTCTCGCCCTGATGACCGGATCTGTGATGTGCATCGCGCCGTGTCGCTTCGGATTGCACTGTTTCGCGTGCTGACTGCTGGGGAATCTGCGGGGGGTCTTTTGTGGGTGATGAGTCGTATGTACCAGTGGCTCGCAGCGATTGCGGTGCCGCCGTCGTCGGTCCCATTGCGGGCAGTCCGTCCAGAGCGCTGACCAGATCATGGACGCTAAGTTTGGTGTACACGTTCATTGTCAACTTG
>CAUZIY010000125.1:0-9234 GCA_963579995.1 Phycisphaerae bacterium | reverse complement strand
ACCCGCCCCCCCCCCCCCCCCCCCCCCCACCCCCCCCCCCCCCCCCCGCCCCCCCCCCCCCCCACCCACCCCGCCCTCCCCCGAAGTAACTCGGGCGTTGATCGTGGGGAATCGTGAGATCTTTTGAGCTCCTTGGCTGACGGTTAATTCGATCCTTGTTTCTGGGTGATGCCGGCAATGGCACAAGCTGACAAGCCATGTGATAGGCCGCCGGCGCCAAAAATAACGCTTGTGACCACCCCCAATCCAGGACCAATTGCAATTTTACAATTGCATGGTTTTGGCATTACCCGGTTGCTAGCTGAGCTTACCGGCGTGCAGTCTTGGCCATTGGCGCAGGTTCGTTACGTTCAATTTGGTCAACTTGATGATGGTTGTGCTACGGTGCTACGGGGCGAACCGCATGGCATGGCGCAGCTTATGCCACATGGCGGTCCCCGGGTTGTGCAAAAACTGATCGAACAACTCTGTGATCTGGGTGGCCAATGGTGCCAAACCGTTTCGTCCCGCCAAGCCTATCCTGAAGCTCGCAGCGAACTTGAAGCAGACATGATGCAGACGCTGGCCCAAGCAGCCAGCCCGGCTGCAGTTGACCTGTTACTTGCACAGCCGGATCTGTGGCAGCGTGCGATCAATACGGGGTTTGAGGTCCAGGCGTTGGTGGCCTGCAGCCGTGGGCTTGATCGGCTCGTTATTCCGGCGACTGTTGCCCTTTTGGGGCCGCCAAATGCCGGTAAGAGCACTTTGACAAACCGCTTGATTGGACGAATGGTCAGTCATGTCAGTGAATTGCCGGGTACAACACGGGATTGGGTGGGAGGGTTGGTGCAACTTCGGCCAAGCTCAGGGTCTAATTTGCAGCCGGTTGCCGTCAATTGGCTTGACACGCCCGGTCTGCGAGCCAGTGGGGATGTCATTGAGCAACGGGCCATCGACATGGCACGGCGGGTTGTGATTGAAGCGGATGTGTTGATTGCCATCCGCGATCCGCAGACCCAGTGGTCAGTTGACTGTCCACGCAAACCGGACCTGTGGGTTGTCAATAAGATAGATGATGAAATGTTAAAGGATCCCGCGGCTTGTGATGATGCAATGGCGATAAGCGCCAAAACCGGATTGGGTATCGAAAAGTTGGAGGCTGCTGTTGTGGAGAAATTGGGTTTGTCCGCAGTTAAAGGACCCCGACTGTGGGCGTTCTCGCCGCAGTTGCGAAACTTCATTGAAACGGGTGATCGCGTGGGAATGCGGCGGTATGCGGGCCTGGGCTAACTGTCCGATTTTGGTGACCCATCTTCCTCGCCCGCAATATTCGAACGCATTGATGTGTCAGCCTGAATATTGCGCATTTTGTAATAATCCATGATGCCCAGATTGCCACTGCGGAATGCTTCGGCCATTGCCTTGGGAACCTCGGCTTCTGCCAATACGACCAAGGCCCGGTTCTTCTGTTCCTCGGCGATGTGCTCTTGTTCTTGCGCCACAGCCATGGCGCGGCGTTTTTCCGCTTCCGCTTGGAAGCGTCGTTTATCCGCTTCTGCCTGATCAGCCTGGATTTTGGCTCCAATGTTGTCGCCAACATCGATGTCCGCGATATCAACGGAAAGGATCTCGAAGGCGGTCCCCGCATCCAGCCCTTTTTCTAAAACTTTTTTGGAGATCTTGTCGGGATTCTCAAGGACAGCTTTATGGCTGGTGGCGGATCCGATTGTCGTCACAATACCTTCGCCGACACGGGCAACAATGGTTTCTTCCGTGGCACCACCGATGAGGCGGGCGATATTGGCCCGGACCGTCACGCGTGCCCTTGCTCTGAGTTGAATGCCATCCTGTGCAACTGCATCAATGGTCACGCGACCACCGTCCGGGTTGGGGCAATCGATAACTTTTGGATTGACGGATGTTTGGACTGCTTCGAAGATGTCACGGCCAGCCAGATCGATGGCACAAGCCATCCGCCACGGCAACTCGATTTCAGCTCGGTCGGCGGCAATCATGGCGTTGACCACATTGGGTACCCGGCCACGGGCCATGTAGTGTGTTTCCAGTTCCTTGGTGCTGATGTCCAGTCCGGCTTTCACCGACTGGATCCGCGTTAATACAATGACCGACGAGTTTACTTTTCGGAATCGCATGGCGATCAGATCCCAGAAACCAACCCCTGCTCCGGCCGCAAAAGCCTGAAGCCACAGGGTGAACTCTCTGAAGATCAAGGCCAGGATGAAGAGGGTGGCCACGCCGACAAGTACCGTAACTACGATTAGTATGATGTTGCCCATGTCCATGTGTCTACCTTGAGTTGGTGGCGACGACAAAAAAACCATCGTCATAATCTGATGTTGCTGTATGATGGCATTAGGCAACATAGAAAACAAGTGGCTTTACGGGGTGGTGTTATACTTGATCTGTAGTCATGTGGGATTTACGGTAATCAGGGGTCCTCGGGTCGGTTGGACCTTGCGGGGATCAGGAGCAGAGCCATGCGCGTGATGGTTACTGGCCAGGTGGGCGTAGGGAAGAAGGACTATTTGGGGGTAGTTCAGCAACTGGCCGCCCAGCAGGGGCAGACGGTGGGGCTCTATTACGTCGGTGACCGGATGTACGCCGAAGCGCCGGATGTGAAGGTGCCTCATATTCTCGATTTGCCGTTATCTCGACTCAATGCCCTTCGGAGGGCGGTTTTTAAAGACATCATCAGCGAATCGGTTGGCCAAGAACACATCATGGTCAATACCCACGCGACATTTCGGTGGCGACACGGTCTGTTTAGTGCGTTTGATTTTGACCAGGTCCAGAAGCTGCAGATCGATGGTCTGATCTGCCTGTTAGACAATATTGAAGTTGTCCACCACCGCCTGCACGGTGAGCATACGGTCGATGCTACATTCAAAGACCTCATGGTCTGGCGGGAAGAAGAGATTATGGCAACCGAGCTTTTGGCACAGGCCTTGGGGTGTTCGGCCCGCTTTTACATTTTGTCGCGAGGTCGCCATGTCGAGACCCACGAAACTTGTTGGCGGCTGATCAGCAGGCCGAAGATGCGTAAGGTCTATCTGTCGTTTCCAATGACCCACGTGGTTGATATGCCCGATGTGCTCGCTGAAATCGACGCATTTCGCGCCCAATTGGCCAAGCAGTTTATTGCCTTTGATCCGGGTGATGTCGATGAGAAACTGTTGCTGGACTCCGCCATTTCGGCGGCAAAGGATGGAAGGGATTTTATTTCAGCGCCCGCCGGCGCCGAAAGTGGTGGACAGGACAGGATTTGCGTTGCCGTCAAGCAGGTGCTCGACATTGCCGGCGATATTGATGGCCAGATCTATGCACGTGATTTCAAGATGGTGGACCAGTCTGACATGATCGTGTCATTGGTGCCCCAACTTCCAGGGGGAACGCCCGGGTTATCAAGCGGTGTCGAGCGTGAACTACATCATGCCTTTGAACATGGCAAAGAGGTGTATGTCATCTGGAAGCCGGAGCGTCATCCATCACCATTTGTTACCAAGACCGCAACGAAGGTATTTGCCTCTACCGATGAGGCGTTGACGTACTTCGCCCAGAGCGGGATGTTTGATCGTGTGAAAGTGGGGGGGCGATAAAGGGTATTCCCATCGCTTGGCCATACGGTGTCTGAATCGTTTGACAAACATGCAGTCGTGATCGGTGCAAGTGGGATGATTGGTCAGCCCTTGTGTCATATTCTTGTTGATCGTGGTTGGAAGGTGGCCGGGGTGGCTCGGTTTGCCGATTTGGCAAAACGCCAACAACTCGAATCGATTGGTGTGACGACGGTCTGTTTTGACATTGAGTCTGATGCGGCCAGGGATCTGCCTGATGCCGACGTCGTCTTTCTTGAGGTATGGAACCGCGATCACTTCTTGAACCAGGCAGACCGGGATGCCATCTGGGCGCTGAACTATGAAGCAATTGGTCGCCTTGTCGATCGCTATGCCGGTGCGGCAACGATCATCAATGGCTCGACGGCCAGTTTGTACGGTCCTCGCTGCGACCGCCCAAGCCATGAGGATGATCCCCTTCGACCCCATAATGAATATGCACTTTCGCGGCTCGCTCAGGAAAGATTGATCGATTTTCTCTGCGCCCAGGCTGGTGGGCATGCCATTCATCTCCGCTATTGTCATGCGAATGACGAGCATAAAGGCTGGATCAGGCGAATTGCCGACAGTGTGCTGGCCGAAAGGTCTTTTGGTCATCAACCGGATCTACGTGTTCAGGTCATGGGCCTTTTGGATTTTGTGCGTTGCACCGCCCTCGCCGGCGAGTCATGGCAATCTGTCCCATCCGTGATCAATGTCACCCATCCGCAGGATTGGAGTTATCGCGAACTTGCCGAACGGGTCACACGCGAAGTTGGGCGTGGTCGAGTCCAATTCGAGGTAGATGGCGGTGGGCTGGAAGATTCAATCTGGGTTGATACAACGCGGATGGTCCGTGCTTTTGGGCCGCCGCAGGATGATCTGGATCAATTGATTGCACGGGTTGCGAAAGAGGCGCTAAGATCTCACGTGGCGCCGGGTGGTGTTTAGAGCAAACGTTTTTGTACTTGCTGATTGGAAATTTCTATCTGGCAGCTTGCGGTTCGGTCATTTTGTTTGGTGAGTCCTGGCGGAGGCTTCGGCCATTTAACCATTGAAAGTCGCCAATTCACCCAGCAGTGCGGCATGAGTGCGGCAGCCAAGATCGAAGCAGTCAAGGTTCAGTTTTTCGTTTGGCGCGTGGATGCAATCATCGGACAAGCCGAATCCGATCAATAGGGTGTCCACGCCCAGGGTTTTTTTGAAGTCGATCACGATCGGTAGCGTAGCGCCTTCGCGAACGAGGGCTGGTTCGCGACCACTCGTAACCTTGCAGGCCCGACGCGCTGCGGTGATGTAGGCTGAGTCGGTTGGTAACACGATGGGGTCACAGCTCCCAAACTGCTTGATCTTCCATTGGCAGCCATGGGTGTCATGGCTGGTCAGCCAGGATGTGAAACGGTCGGCAATTTTGTCAGCCGCCTGATTGGGGGCGATCCGAAAGCTGACTTTGGCGCCGGCGAATGACGGAATGACCGTCTTGCTCCCTTCGCCACCATAGCCGCCATAGAGCCCGTTGATATCACATGCAGGCCGAGCCCAACGCCGTTCGAGAGTTGAATAGCCTTCTTCTCCAAACGGGACTTTTATCCCGATGGGATCAAAATATTCGGAAGTTTCGTCGAAGTTGAGCGTGAGCCATCGCCGGTGTTCTTCATCGGTAACAGGTAAAACATCATCGTAAAAGCCGGGGATCGTAACTCGGTGTTTATTGTCAAACAGCCCGCCTAAAACGCCAGTCAAAATTGTTGCCGGGTTGGCCAGTGCGCCGCCATAGACTCCGCTGTGTAGATCGCGGGTGGCATTGTGCAACTGCACATCAAAGTAGACCATGCCGCGTAGGCCGTAGGTGATTGCGATCGTCTGGATGTCCCACATGGTTGTATCGCTGGTGATGGCAATGTCGCTGGCCAGTTCATCTCGGTGACTGTCAATGAATGCCGGTAGCTGTTCACTTCCGCATTCCTCTTCACCCTCGATGAGGCATGTGACGTGCACGGGAAACTTGCCGTGCGCCATCTTCCATGCGCGAAGTGATTCGAGGATGGTGCAAAGCTGGCCTTTGTCGTCGCTGGCGCCACGAGCGTAGATCGCGTTATTTCGGATGACTGGTTCAAATGGTGGGGTGGTCCATTGATCCAGGGGGTCGGGTGGTTGGACATCGTAGTGTCCGTAGAACAGTACATGAGGTGCGTTGGGATTTAAGACGTCATCGCCATGACTCTTGGCAACCAAAACAGGGCATCCCTTGGTGGTGTGGATCCGTGTTTGTAATCCGATCTGGGGCAGTATTTCACCAAGCCAGTCAGCGGCGCGGCGAATATCCGTGGCATGGTTTGGGTCTGTGCTTACGCTTGGAATGGCGAGAAAAGCTTCAAGTCGTGTCAAAGCCTCGTCGTGATTGTGCGCCAGTTGTTCAAGTACAGGCTTTAACAATTTGCGGCCCTTCCAGTGTTGGTCTTCAATACATACGATGAGGTCTTGGCGTTGAGTAGGGTTGGCTCCAAGCTGGGGCGGTTTTGTCGGTCCGATTATCTGGCATGATGCGATTGATTTATGCAAAAGCTTATCCGATATCGCCAGCAACTGGCATCACTGGCTGAACAAGGTTTAGACGATGCGGATGGTCTGGCTTGTGACTCTGACTCGATTTTGATCGGTGTCCCCGCAGCCAGGTTGCTGTTAGCAGACCAACCGGACATGTATCGGGGGTTGGTGGAGGGTTTAAACCGACTTGGCGTGGTTGCAGTTGACGGCCAAGCGGCCCGGTTATCTGATGCTGGCGGCCAGTGTCGCGATGTCTATTACCCTTTTGTTCTCTATCTTCATCTGGTGGCTTTTGGATTGCGGTACGAAACCTTGCCGATATCCCTTTGGGGTGCCTGTGAAACCGCGATTCCAGCCGCCCTGGCGCCGGTGCGGGCCTGCGAGGCATTCAGTGATCGCATGCCACCACCGCAATCTGTGGATACGGTGCTCTGGCAGGCATTGTGCGTGTTCAAGCAGGCGAAACTGCTGGCCCGGGATATCGATGCGGAGTGGGTGGATGGTGTTGTCCATCAAATCATTAGCCGTCCGGGTCCTGGTGGGTCATTGCAGCCGTTCGATATGCAAAAGGTTGGTTTGGATGTTTGGACCTGTCGCGAGTTGTGTGGTCTTCATGCTTTGGTTGAATTGTCTTTGCTGACCGGCACATCCCGCTGGATGCAGCGGGTGGACCAGATTGCTGCGTATCACTTTGAGCATACTTGTTCGTCTTCCTTGGTGAACTGGCCTTGGGCAGTTTATGCATTTGTCCGGCACCCCCATGCATGCAGTTTTGCAGACCAGCAGATCCGGGGCGCAGTTACGCATGGCGGGGGCCGCATGAGCGTGTTGGACGCCATGTTATTTGCCAGTGCTGTTAAGAGCATGTGTGACCAGTGACGATGGCTCCCCGGGTTTGGCTTGTCAGTGTGTTTTATTCATGAGGCCAAGTCTGTATGGGTGGTCGGTGCTATTTGCAACTGTCGGTAAACGAATTACGATGACAATGTGGATCTGGTTTGAAGTGTCATAACAAGGGAATTTGGAAATAAAATGACGAATCATGCAAAACTGAAATCATGGGTGGACGAGGTGGCTGCGTTGACCAAGCCAGCGGATATCTATTGGTGTGACGGTTCTGAAGCTGAGTACGATACCATGGCCAGGAAACTGGTGGATGCCGGTGCATTTTTCAAACTGAACGAATCAAAACGCCCCAACAGCTACCTGTGTTGGTCTGATCCGGCGGACACTGCGCGTGTGGAGGACCGAACTTTCGTCTGCTGGGACGATGAAATGGATGCCGGCCCGACCAATAATTGGGGTGCTCCGGACGAGATGAAGAAGACGCTGGGCGGCTTTTTTGATGGGTGTATGCGCGGCCGCACGATGTACGTCATCCCGTTTTCCATGGGTCCGGTGGGAAGCCGCATTGCCCATATCGGTGTGCAGTGTACGGACAGCCCCTACGTGGTGTGCAATATGCGGATCATGACCCGCATGGGGCAGAAAGTGCTGGAGACGCTTGGTGGCGATGGTGAGTTCGTACCCTGCCTGCATTCAGTGGGTTATCCGCTGGTGGACGCTGATGGCAAGGCTCGCGACGATGTGGCTTGGCCTTGTGATGGCGACAATAAATATATTACGCATTTCCCGGCCACCAAGGAGATTTGGTCCTATGGTTCGGGGTATGGCGGCAATGCACTTTTGGGCAAGAAGTGTTTTGCCCTGCGTATTGCCTCGATCATGGCTCGTGAGCAAGGGTGGATGGCCGAGCACATGCTTATCTTGAAACTCACCAGTCCTGACGGCGATGTGAAGTATGTTGCGGCGGCGTTCCCCAGTGCATGCGGCAAAACCAATCTTGCGATGCTCGAACCTACGATTGATGGCTGGCAGGTTGAGTGTATTGGCGATGATATTGCTTGGATGAAGTTTGGCGATTCAGGCAAAGGCCAGGATCCAAAGAGACTGTACGCGATTAATCCTGAAGCTGGGTTTTTTGGTGTTGCGCCCGGTACAAGCGATGGCTCAAATCCCAATGCGATGAAGACGTTTGAAAACAATTCGATCTTCACCAATGTGGCGTTGACAGATGATGGTGATATCTGGTGGGAAGACATGTCGGATCCACCAGCCCATCTCAAGGATTGGCGTGGCAATGACTGGACGCCGGATAGTGATACGCCTGCAGCAAATCCCAATGGGCGATTTACCGCGCCCGCCTCTCAATGTCCGGTCATTGCGCCGGAGTGGGAGGATCCCAATGGTGTGCCTATTGACGCGATTCTTTTTGGTGGCAGGCGGGCTTCGGTTGTGCCCCTGGTCATCGAGGCGCGTGATTGGAAGCATGGAACGTTTCTCGGGTCCATTATGGGGAGCGAAAAGACGGCGGCGGCCGCGGGGGGCTTGGGGCAACTTCGCCGCGATCCCATGGCCATGCTTCCGTTCTGTGGCTACAACATGGCTGACTACTTTCAGCACTGGCTTGACATGGGAGCCCAGAGTGATGCCATGCCGCGTATTTTTTACGTCAATTGGTTTCGCAAGAATGCTGATGGTAAATGGTTGTGGCCTGGGTTTGGCGAAAACTCGCGGGTGCTCAAGTGGGTTGTTGAGCGTTGTGCTGGCAAGGCGGATGCAGTTGACACCCCGATTGGTCAGATGCCCGCGGAGAACGCGCTTGATGTCAGCGGTCTCGATATGCCAGCGGAAGATCTTGCGGAACTGCTCCATGTGGATGTTGACCAATGGCTTGGTGAACTTCAATCAATCCAAGAGCACTACGCCCAGTTTGGTGAAAGATTGCCAGAGGGACTTAATGACGAACTTAAATCCCTTGAACAACGGTTGAGGGCATCAAAGTAAGCAGGGTATTGCGCCCTCACGCCAATTGTGGGTAACCAACATCCATATTCCGGTGGCGTATTCAGAAAGACCATTCCAGGCGGTCGTGTCGGCGTCGATATCCAGCTGCGCGGCGATGGTGTCCATGCGCAGATGCCTGGTGGTGATGAATTCTTCATTGCCTATACGCAATGCCAGGTTGAGATTGGTGGCAGTAGTGGGCGGATGGTGTTCTGCAGAAATCAGGACCGCACGCTCACCATCTTCT
>CAUZIY010000124.1:0-9428 GCA_963579995.1 Phycisphaerae bacterium | reverse complement strand
CCTTGGAAATGCGCACATAACAGAACCGCGGATATGACAATCACCAGGGCAATGGCAAATGATTTGAAAACCGCCAGCACACTGAACTTTTGCGCCAACACACCCGCCATCACACCCCCCATTGGCTGACAGGCATTCATACAGATTGACAAATAACTACTCGCCCTACCACGCATGCTATCAGAGGTCGTGGTCAATATTTCGGTCTTGACACCTACTATCAGACTGATATTTACAAACCCCGCGAGCACCAGCAACATCGCCATCATCGGCGCGTCCGTACAATAGCCTGCCATCAACTCAGATCCGGCTAACAACACCCCTCCCACCAGCAGCAGTAGCCCTGGGCACGGCCACGCCACGGGTTCTAAGGAGCTGGAAACACGCGCCAATCAACACTCCCAACCCAAAACATCCGATCAATTGCAAATATATTGCCGCATCACCAGCAAGTTGTTACTGCACAAATGCGGGCAATAACACAACCAGTGGCAGACACAGGATTGAACTAAAGCAAACCACCAGAAGCATTATCACCAGATCCATTCGTTGGCGGAGGCAAGAAACGCCCTGGATCCCACTACGCACCAATGAGACCGAAGGGGTCAGTTGAGCCGGGATGTTTCTTCATGGCAAGGAGGATGACGACGCCCAGGACACAACCGGCCGTACCCGCAGCAAAATTCCACGCGGCACCAAGAATATAAAAGACCACCTCGCCAAGCATCGGACCCAGAAAATGCGCAATTTGAAACTGAACTCTATTGAGCGCTACGGCATTAGCCTGATCATCCCGTCCAACGACACCTACCATAAGCGCGTTGTATGCCGGCATCACCACACCACCTGCAATCCCAATCAAAACGGACAAACCGATCAGGTGCCAGACACCGAGCATTCCCGTAACCGCCAAGAATATCGCAGCCAGGTAGGCCAGCGCACGCCCCAGGCGGGTAATCACCAGAAGGAATCGGCGATCCAGGTGATCCGCCAGAACACCTGCCAATGGCAACATGACAAACGCCGGCAAAGCCATGGCCAATGTATTGAGCCCAAACATGCTTTCGCTTTGACTCAAATCAAAAACCAGCCACTGGATGGTCATCATGCACATCCAATTGCCAGTATGGGATATCAAGCCCGCGACCCAGAACAGGACAAAGCCACGATACCGCATGGCCGAAAACAGAGGCGGGACATACCCAGACCAGGCTGCAGTTTTCTGCCCATCACCGACCGTGGGGCTGGCGATTCAACCGTGGGTCCCGAATTATCTGTTGATGCGCCGAGATTCCGATCGTTTATCATTAGTTTCTCATTGCAAGAACCGTCATCTGCACCTCGCATCTGGCGATTGGATAACAACCGCTTCCTTCACCAATACCCCGTAATGAGCAATGGCCTAATCGAAGGGGTTATAACGCAATGAGATCTTTGGAACCTGATCCCAGTTGATCGGCAACTTCTGTCCGCGTGGGCGGGCTGGATCAAACATCTCTTTGGGCAAACCAAGAATGGGGTTGAGCACATGCTGCAAATCTGACAATAAAGCCGTGATCTCAACACCCATATAGCAGCGATCTAATCCTTCAAACTTGGCAAGGCAGGTCTTCCACACACTTCGCACACCACGTGGATTTCCACGACGAACGTGTTCAAGCGTGACCGCGCATTGTATCAGCCCTTGGTAAAAACGCTTTCTCGCACCTGTGGCTATGTGCCATATATCTTCCCACACTTCATGTGCATCAAACCAATGGCCACTATTGAATAACTCAATACCCTCATGAAAAAGGCGAGCTTCCTGGTCTTCGCTTTCACAATATTCGTCAGGCATAGGAGTGTGAGTACAACCTCACAAGGAATCCGCTTCCGACCCCCGCTGACGATAGAGGTCGAGATAGAACTCATGCAGTTCTTTGTCAGCGGTGGTCTTCGTCCGTGTATGCTGAAAACCGAAGCGATCAAACACCTCTACAATTGCGTCGGAACCGGATTGGGGATCAATCCGAGTATCGAACACGACTTTCAGATACCCATGCGCTTGACAATGCCGAATCGCGGTTTCAACCAACTCCGCAGCAATCGACGTGGGCTGATATACCCGGTCCACGCGCAGACGTCGAATCTCAGCCGTATGGCCGGATTCCTGAGCAACTGCAATCATCCCCACCGTACGATCGTTTATCGTTGCAACCCACAAATGACTGCGTTCATTACCAAAGTAGGCTTCCGCAACATTTTCTATATCCTCACCCGTATCATTAGGCGCAATCTGACCAGCCAATAACCCTTCGATGTACAATCGCGATACATCCTTCTGATCATTCGGCCGATAGGACCGAATTGTCTTACTGTCCATGGTTTCTTGCTGCATCTGATCACCAGTCATTGTGACGGGCCCATCTATACGCCAATTGCGGCCTTGCCCGTCGAATAATCCAAAAAGGCATTAACAACAAACAGGTTACGATACCGTATGAAAAGACAATTCATCGATTTCACTTTCAAGCAACGCCACAGTATACCTACTGGCACGGAAGAGGGCGCCCGGATTAATTATCCGCGTAGCACCGACACGAGAATCACGTGCTACATGAGTATGTCCATGGAATAAATAATCCACATTTTCAGCTAACGCTGCCTCCATCAACTTATCGAGATGACCGTGCGTAAACGCAAACACCTTACCATCCAGGTCGATGTGCCCCATCGGATGATCTACGTGAATACCAATTGCCTTTGCATGGCCGCCGAACCCATCAGGATCGAAATCCATATTGCCAAACACCACATGCACCGACACGTTTTCCACTTGGCCAGCAACCAGTTCATCAAGAACCTTTTTATCGCAGATATCACCCAGATGAATAATCCGCTGTACGCCATGACCGATTAACATCTCGACCGCCTGCCGTGTTTGCTCCAGTTGACCATGCGAATCCGATAATAGGCCAATCCTCGCCACATTTCACCTCAAATAATGTCCAAAATCAAAGAGAATTGTACCTGTTTTCCCAACTCAGTTCATACAGTCAATGTTGTCATGATATTGCCAAGCGCGGTAGCGCAGACCACAATAGAACCATGCAGCCCGTTCTGGATCAGATTGTCAAAGCCAAACAACTCGAGGTCACACAAGCCAAGCAATATATCGGCCTCGATGACGTAAAGGCTCGCGCGTTGGACCAACCACCACCGCGCAATTTCTTTGTGGCTGCTACTCGCCCCAAGGGTCGACTACGTGTCATTACCGAAATCAAAAAGGCCAGTCCTTCCGCAGGAATCATACGATCTGATTTTGATCTGGTGGCCATTGCCCATGCTTATCACGAGAATGGCGCAGCTGCCATTAGCTGCCTGACCGACAAAACCTACTTTCAAGGCCGACTCGAGTACATCGAACAGATTCGCAAGGCAGTCCCCCTCCCTGTATTGCGTAAGGATTTCCTGATTGACCCTTATCAGATCTACGAAGCTCGTGCTGCAGGTGCCGACGCAGTACTTCTCATCGCCGAATGCCTCAGTGAGGCCAAGCTGATTGACATGCTCATCCTGGCTACCGAACTCAAGATGACTACCCTGGTCGAGGTACACGACGTTGAGAACCTGCTCAAGGTACGCACACATATCGGCTTCCCACATCCTGGTTATATGATGCTGGGCATCAACAACCGCAACCTAAAGACGATGACCACCGACGTAAACCACACGTTGCGGCTCGTCGAGATGGTTGATGACACCAAGATCCTTGTCAGCGAATCAGGCATTACCACTCCGCACGACATCCGCAAGCTACGCAAAGCAGGTATCAACTGCATTCTTGTCGGCGAACACTTGATGCGACAGCCGGATGTCGGTGCCGCACTACGAGTATTAACTGCGGGCACCTAACCCATCAACTCTCACAGACCAATCAATCAGTCACATTCAACAACCAACCCATCGTGCGGCAGATACACACCCTCCGGCAGCTTGAATTCCAGGTCCGCATGTTTGATATCATGAGCAATATGCGTCAGATAAGCGCGGCCTGGCTTGACCTGGTCTATGACACCTAATGCCTGGTCGACTGTTAGATGTGTTGGATGGTGACGATAACGCAGAGCATCAACCACAAACACATCCAACCCTTCAAGCAAGGGATATGTCTCAGGTGGGAACCGGGAAACATCTGTACAGTAGGCTAGGGAAGAGCCTCCAATGTCTACCCGAAAACCCAGGATCTGCTGACGACCATGAAGAAGAAGAAGCGGAGTCCAAGTGGCACCAAACAGATCGAAAGGTTTACCCGGCCCAACTGTTTTCTGCACAAATTGGGGCACAAAGCTTTTGTTAACATTGTCCTGCGGACGAAAGATATAGTGAAACATGGCAACAAGCGTTTGATGAGTCGCCTCATCACCATATAAATCAAGAGGCCCGCCCATTACCAAGTTAAACCGCCTCAGATCATCAAGCCCGAAAACATGATCTGCATGAGCATGTGTAATCAGCACCCCATCGACCCGATCAATACCATGGCGAACCGCGGCCGGCCGGATCTCCGCCGTCGCATCGATCAGCAGGCGTCGTTGCCCCGTGTAGGCGGCATCCGAATGATCCGGGTAACTAATTAGCACGCTCGGGCGATCTCGCTTGTCGCGTGGATCCGGAGACCGGCATACTTCGCAATCACAACCAATCATCGGCACCCCGGCGCTGGTCCCGGTACCCAAGAAAAGAAGTTGAAGCGACATTCCACAATTTTAACACCTCAACGCAATGCAGCACCATTGACCTCCCTGTACCCACCTATAAACCCCGGGCAAACGCCAGCGTATCGACTTCGGATGACACCGCTCACACCGTTGGCTAAGATTTACCGATAACAGCCAAGACACCCAGGGCGATCAGCCAAAAGGATGTGATTTTTATGACACAAGTCAGTCCTGCCGAAGAATATTTCTCCAATATCTATAACTCGCTGCGCAGCATCTGCATCGGCATGCGAATCACCTTGAAGTACTTATTCTGCAAGTCTGTAACGATTCAATACCCTTACGAAAAGCTGGCCTTTGCACCCCGATACCGGGGCATCCACGAGTTTGAGGCGGATAAATGCATCGCTTGCGACATGTGTGCCAAAGCATGTCCGGTCGATTGTATTTACATTGACAAAAGCGGCGCCCGCAAGCTTGACAAGGAAACCGGCAAGGTGGACCCCAAAGGGGGTGACCTGCTACGGTACGCCATTGACTACCAAAAGTGCATGTTCTGCGCATTATGTACAGAACCATGCCCTACAGACTGCATCCACATGGGGAAAAACCACGATCTATCAGCCTATAGCCGCCAAGACATGATCGTCGAGTTCGCCGAACTGGACAAGAAGGGCCTTCGCACTGCCGTGCCGCTTTGGATGCAACGCAATAGCAGCAAGATTCCATGGGTAAGTGCTGAGAAGGAACGCCTGGAGAAAGGTGAACTTGCCACCAATGCCGCCGACATCCCGGAAGTCTAATGAGCACTTCACAAAATGCCGGGGCATCAATGGTCATGTCCGGCCAATCAAACCACCAACGTAAAAGATGCCTAATTCAGCAACCGTAAGGCTATTTTAATACGACCATGAGTCCCCAAACTTCATCAACTCCGTTGCCCCCACCATTTTCCACAATGATTCGGCTGACCAGGTGGAGCGTGATTGGTTTGCTCGTCATCGTGGTCTGCACGATCGCCTACCTCGGCCCGAAATCCAGACAACAAGTCGTACAAACCCCGCCTGGCCCCCAGCATCCCGAAACGCCCGCGACCCAAACATCACCATCACCGCAGTCGAAATCTGCCAACAGCGGACAACCCGCCACCTATACCGCCAACTACAAGGCTAATCGTCCCGAAACGCTCGAAGAGAAACTAACCGCCAACTATAATCCCGCAGTCGACCGTTGGGATACAGAAGTACTCGCCGCCGCAGCCAAAAAGCAGATCAAAATCATCAGCAAGATGATTGAAAACCCTGGCTTAATCGACCTTGAACACACAGCTCCTCTTGTAGCTGACAATTTTATCTGCCAGACACTTCGCCCGGCGGATATGACTGAAGTCTATAGTGATGGCGTATTTGTTCTGCAACGTCCAGTTGGCCAAGTCCCAACGGGCGAAAATGACGTAGATGAACAATCTTCAGGCCCCAACAGCCTGATCATTGGCCTAAGAGAACTGACCAAAGCCTTCGATCAGACCACAGGCATCCGTGCCCACCTGAAAATCTTCAAGATTAACCGGACCGACACCCATTTCACAACACGGATTCATTTTGAGGCTAGCAGCCAGTCGGATCAATGGGGGGTTCAAGTCAATGGTCAGTGGCTGGCGAACTGGACAAACCCGACTGATCACGCTGATGGCTTGCCACGCTTGCTTTCACTGAGCACAGATCTCGAGGAATACGAGGAAATCACCATTCACACCAAGCAAGGCAAACTGTTCGTTGACTGTACCGAGTCGGCGATCGGCGACACGCCATACTATGAACAGCAGATCGGCCGCGGTGTGAGCGATTGGGCATGGCAAATCAGTGTGATCGAAAACATCTTCCACACCGCCTACCAGGGGATAACGATTGGCGATGTGAATGGCGATGACCTCGAAGACCTCTATGTCTGTGATGTTGGTGGCCTGCCCAACAGGCTCTATTTGCAGAACCCTGATGGTTCATTGCGTGACATCTCTGTTGAGGCAGGTGTAGATTTTACCGATTACACCCCCGCAGCATTGCTGGTCGACTTGGACAATGACGGCGACCAGGATCTTGCCCTGTCGATGTGGCCCCAGATCGTACTTCTCGAAAACGATGGTCAAGCACGTTTCACACCTCGCAGCCATCACGACGCAGTATCCCATGCGGCATCCCTGGCAGCCGCCGACTACGACGAAGACGGCGACCTGGACCTTTATGTCATGGGTTATTTCTCGAGCGATGACACACGACAGACCCCTGCACCACTGCCATTCCAGGACGCCAACAATGGCGGCACCAATGCCCTACTACGAAATGAAGGTGGCTTTCAATTTACTGATGTCACCGAAGCAGTGGGCATGAATCAGAACAACACACGCTACACCTTCGCTGCCGCATGGGAAGACTATGACAATGACGGCGATCTGGATCTATATGTCGCCAATGACTTTGGACGCAACAACCTCTATCGAAATGACGGCAAGCAGTTTGTTGACATAGCACCCCAAGCGGGCGTGGAAGACATCGGCACCGGCATGAGTGTTACCTGGGGTGATTACGACCGCGATGGCTGGATGGATTTGTACGTCAGCAACATGTTTTCAGGTGCCGGCAACCGCATCACTTTTCAACGAAAGTTTGAGCAAGGAATGGCCGCCACCACTGCGGCTGATATCCAGCGCGTATCTCGTGGTAACACACTGTTTAAGAATGCAGGTGACGGCTCATTCTTTGACGCAAGCGTGTCCGCCAATGTGACCATGGGACGCTGGGCTTGGGCGTCAAAGTTCATTGACCTAACAAACAACGGCTGGCAAGACCTTGTGATCACCAATGGTTTTGTGACCCACGAAGATACAGGCGACTTGTGAAGTTTTTTCTGGCGGCAGGTCGTGCCGCGATCACCAAAAGCAAGCACAAAAGGCAACGAAAAGATCTATGGCGAATATCTGGCATCGTGGCGTGCCACGATGCGGCTGATGCGCCAAGGGCGTAGCTGGAGCGGACACGAACGGAACTGCGCTTACCTGAACACCACACAGCAGCGATTCGCCAACATCTCCGCTGCCACCGGGCTGGACTTTCTTGACGATGGCAGAGCCATGGCCGTTGTCGACTGGGATCACGACGGCGACCTGGATATTTGGCTTCATAACCGCACGGCACCTCGAGTGCGTTACATGCGCAACGAAACCAGTGAGGCCAAAAATCGCAACGCCTTCGTCTCCCTAAGGCTCCGTGGCACCACGTCCAACCGTGACGGTATTGGCGCCCGGGTCGAGGTTGTGCTCGAAAACGCATCAGCAGGCAAGCTCATACAAACCCTTTACGCTGGCGACAGCTTCGTGTCACAATCCAGCAAATGGCTTCATTTTGGTTTAGGACAAAACCCAAAGATTGATCATGTCATCGTGAATTGGCCGGGTGGCACCAAGCAAATCTTTACCCAAATCACACCCAACAAACGTTACGTGCTCACTCAGGATGCGGCCAACGCCAAAGAATGGTCGCCACCCACTCGCACCGTCACCTTATCGCCGGCCCCGCTGGCAGCTGGAAAAACTGTAGACCGAAGTCGGGGCATGGTGTCATCACCGGTCCCAATGCCATTAATGCCGTATCAACGATTCAACGACCCAACCATCCGAACGATTAAAACCAACTCACAACCGTTGTTGATTAATTTCTGGGCGATGTGGTGCCCGTCTTGCCTCGAAGAACTCAACACATTTACAGAAAACGAGCAAGAAATCCGATCCGCCGGGCTCAACATCCTTGCCCTCAATGTCGATGACCTGACCGACAAGGGCACTAATTCAGCCGATGCTCAGTCTTTTCTCAATCGCATCAGCTTTCCCTTTACCCGTGGCAGCGCTACAGCCGAATTGCTCGACAAAATCGAAATCATGCATGAACTACTCTTCAGTTGGCGCCCAGAATTCGAACTGCCGGCCAGTTACCTGCTGGACGGTGAAGGCAAACTCGCTGCAGTTTATCGGGGGTCGGTTGACCTTGAACAGGTCTTGAATGATGTCCGTGGCCTTTCGGGTAACCGCGAGACATGGCGCCGCGCATCGCTACCAATTCCCGGAAGGTCTCTATCACCGCAAGGGGATATGGATATCAAGAGGATCGCGCATGAATTTAGAGATATTTACAGTCACGACAACGTACGATATCTCCAGATGGCCCTGTCTCAATATGCCTTTCACCGACAGCGAGCAGAACAAACCGGCGAGGATGTCAAGCCATGGGATGCGCAGATATCATCCGTCAATTACAACCTTGCCCACAAGCTTGCTGAGTTGGGTAACACAGAGTTGGCCATTGATCGGTACCGCCTGGCGGTTGAACTGGCGCCGGATTTTTCCGAAGCGCATACCAATCTTGCCAATCACCTAGCAGACCAGAAGAAATGGGACGAGGCCATCAACCACTATCGCCAGGCCAATAAGGTTAAACCTGGCGAATATCGCATCCAGATGCAATTGGCCAAAGCCCTATACATGAGCGGCAAGCCCAAGGAAGCGATCTTTTATTACCAACAGGTCCTACAAGAAAGACCCAATTCCACAACGCTACAGACGCGGATCGGCATTCTGTATGACATGACTGGCCAGCAGCAGAAAGCCGCCCATCACTACCGTCGAGCCGTCGAGTTGAATGCCAAATCACCTGAGCCCTACAACGGTCTGGCATGGAT
>CAUZIY010000123.1:0-9429 GCA_963579995.1 Phycisphaerae bacterium | reverse complement strand
AGATTGTTCACAACTTAAACCTGCCCGGGGTCCAGATGATGATTGACACCTTCCATATGAATATCGAAGAACGATCCATGGCCGACTGCTTCATTGGGATCTCGGACCTAATAAAACATGTACATTTATCGGAAACCAACCGGGACATCCTTGGTCAGGGCCACTGGAACTGCAGATCGTTTTTTAAAAATTTAAAACAAATTGGTTACGAAGGTTATTGTTCTTTAGGTGTTTACAATACACGATTGGAAAGACGTGAATGCATGCAAGTGTGTATGGACGTCGTCAAACCGTTTCGGTGATCAAACCTTGTTATATTCCACACGCCAGTATCCATAAGATGCACCTGATATACCTTTTTCCTGCTACAACAGCCGTAGAACAAATGAGTTTCGAACCACTTGGTTGAAATCCAAATCGATCTAGTGACAGTTGTTAGGATATTGCGAGGAGCCAAATGATGAATCGTGGTATTTTCAAACTGAACAGCCGCGTGGCAGTAGTTACCGGGGCCGCACGAGGACTGGGCCATGAAGTTGCATTAGGTCTTGCGGAGTTCGGAGCTGATGTGGCGGTTATTGATGTGCTGGACGAGGAGATGCGTGTAACAAAGGAACGCATCACCAAATTTGGAGTACGCTGCAAAACATACCTCTGTGACGTATCTGATGAAAATGCCGTCCACGAAGCATCTAAACATGTGCTTGATGACTTTGGACAGATTGATATTCTGGTCAACATTGCGGGTATCACAAACCGAGTGTTAACGCATGAGATTACGGCGGAACAGGTGCGCCGACTCACCGACGTGAACTACCATGGCACATTTTGGTGCTGCAAGGAATTCGGCAGCCTCATGATGAATCATGGCAAGGCAAGTATTGTCAACATGTCAGCACTAGGCGGTGGGATACTCGGAATGGGACGGGGTAACGCAGCTTACTGCGCAACCAAGGGAGCCATTGCTGCCCTAACGCGAGACCTGGCAACCGAGTGGGCCGAAAAGGGAATTCGCGTCAACGCGGTAGCGCCAAGCTGGTTTGAAACAGGGATGAATACGAATAGTATCTTTGCCATGCCTGATTTTGTTGATCAGGTTTATAACAAGGTCCCCCTGAGAAAGATAGGAAAACCCAACGAACTTGTTGGACCAGTTGTGTTTTTGGCTTCTGATGCATCCTCTATGATTACCGGGCTCGTATTACCTGTGGATGGAGGGACGGCGGCATGCTGTCCGATCCAAGTTGAAGCAAGCAGTTGAACCTTCGCGGGGAGCAAAGGTGTACCATTACCGCGATACCTGTTGAGGAAACATAAATATGCCATTGACAACTGGACAATGCTTAGGATTTAAGTCATTTGGATATGTGGTCATTCCCGGACTACTTTCTGAAGAAATTGATTGGATTACCTCTGAGTTTCACGCCGTGTTCAAGGACAAGGGAATCCAACATGATGGCAACCAGCGATCTGTTGTCGTCCCCTTTATCGATCAACGCCAGAAACTCTGTACCCTTTTGGACAACCCAAAGGTCACTAGCACAATTGGTTCGCTGCTGGGACATGATTTCAACTATCTTGGAGGTGATGGCAATATGCACTCGGGAGATACCGCTTGGCACACCGACGGTGGACACCAGGTCGGTCTTTACGCCAAGTTCCATATTTACCTGGACTCGCTGACCCATCACACAGGGGCAATTCGTGTTATTCCAGGCAGCCATCTCCACGGAACGTGGCGAGATCAGCTTCGCCAGACACTCGAACCTGCGGACGACGTGGCCATCAATGGACCTGACATACCTTGCGTCACCGTGGAAACAAATCCTGGTGACGTGCTGATTTTTAATCACAATATCTACCACGCCACCTTTGGTGGTGGAACAGCACGCCGCCACGTGGCCATGAATATATCAAGCCGGGCTGAAACACCCGATGAAATCAAGGAGCTTGATGAATACATCCCACGACATTGCCTTCGCAAGGGAGGCGGCCAAGTTCATTCTGACCAGATACGTGAAACTGCATCCCCAGCTCGCATGCGCTATTTGGAACAACCCATCGAACGAGAACAAATTCTGGTCAGTTCAACACCCAACCACTGAAAACAAAGTGTATTTATCTAGGAATTGGTATGAACCATCAACAATTAATCGATCAAATCAAGGGGTTCTACATCACGATTCCAACCATGTTTCGAGATTCCGATCTGGAATTGGATCTTGATGCCACCCGAAAGGTGGTGGAATATATCATTGAGAATGGAATGCACACTGGCAATGGCGTGATCCTTGCCAGTGGCGCGGCAGGTGATTTTTCAACAATGACATTTGACGAACGTGTTGCAGTAACCGAAGCAGTTGTCGATCAATCTTCAGGACGCATCCCGGTGGTCATGGGCGCTCAAACCACAAGCACCCGCGAACTTATCCAACTTGCCAAAGCTGGTAAGCGGGTAGGGGCTCAATACATCCAGGTATCCTGCCCGTACTACTTTTCCCATACCGAGCAGGACTTTTACGAATATGTCAAAGCGGTTAGCGAGGCAGTCGACATTGGCATTGTGATCTACAACACCTTTTGGACATCTACCAGTCTGTCCCTCGACCACGCCCAACGGATGATCGAATTCGACAACATTGTGGCGATCAAGTGGTCATCACCTCGCATATTTGACCTTGAATTTGAGCGCATGATTATGGCTTATCACAATCGCCTGAGCATTATTGACAACCAGATCCGCTATATACAAAGCCACATGATGGGTGCGAGTGCGTTTGAGTGCCATACGATCAATTACTGGCCACAGTGGGGATTGAACCTGCTTAAGCTAATGAACGCAGGACAGTACCGCGAGGCACAGGAAGAAATCAACCGAGTGGTCGTACCCTTCTATGCCCTATGGCGGCATATCGAAGCCACCCATACGAGTGGGGATGGCTATCTTGATAAACTTTGCTTGGAATTGGTTGGCCTGCCGTCAAGTCGCTGCAGACCACCGACACGCGATGTGCGTGATGAATACCGAACCCAAGCCCGCCAAATGCTTGAACAATGCGGAGCACCGGTTGCTCCTACCGAATGATGGGGCAGTTATCATCGTAGTATTGAAGTGATCGATGGATAAAAATTATGGCGCCATCTCTAGATCCACGAAGCATCAATTAACGGCATCAATTCTTCTTGACAACTTCACATTGGTCGTAAGTTTAGCCCATTTGATCACAGAATATTCCTCTGCAAACCCTTCTTTTGGTGTAAACAAACACGGATCAAGGAGCACCCCGAATAGCCAAACGGTTACAATCATCAAAGACCATTAACCGTTTTGTCTTAGGCCACATCCGGCCCCAAGTAAGCGGTACCATGAACAGTTGAGAATTACCGCCTGTGTCGGACTACACGCAACCATCTTCATCCAATGCTGGGGGCAATGACCCCAAAAACATCTCGATGCTTCGCATCATCATGATCGCAGTTCCGCTTCTGGTCCTTGGCGCTATTGCAACCGAAGTGCTCGACGCTTACCTCAATGGCGGCACCCAGTCGCACATCGGCACCTTTTCCGATTACCCGAACGTACCCGGGCAGATCAACGATGTGCCGGCACCCGGCGTCATGGGGCTGTTTGTCCCAGTGTTATTACTCATGGGCATGATCCCAGCGATGCGCCGCCGATGGGCCGTCACCCGGGGTGAACTGGTGGTGATCTTCAGCATGCTCGTACTGGGTATTCCGATCTATTCAGGCGCCTTGTGGGGGCAACTGCCGCCAAGCCTGCTCGAGATGCATCGTTCACGAGACCTTGACCGCGTCATGACGTTCTCGAAGAACCTTTGGCCAAATTTAGGAGATCTTCTCGAAGAAGCCAGCGCCGAAGATCAAGGCAATAATTCATCCACCTCCGGTATCCACTGGAGCTATAACCAAACCGATCAAATCCCCGTCAAAGACGGTCCTGACAACGCAGGATCCTGTGTCGAAATGGTGCACCAATCCGACACTGATGTATCTGTTCTTCTTCTTAAACTGGAAAGAAGGGTTGGCGAACGGTTTTTGATTCCCACGACACGGTATGCAATCTCGGCTAAGATTCGCCTGGACAACGCCTCCTCCTCATCGTCAGTTGTTTTAACCGCCGGTGTCAACCCTAATCCGGGCGCACAACTTGCTCTCTTGCGTGCCGAGACCAAGGTTGAAGTAATCTCGCCAATCCGATTCATGACGAAGGGACGCATCGACTACTCTGTTCCGGCTGCACTTAAAGACAATTTCTATGTCAAGCTCCAATTCTCAGGAAAAGGGACTCTATGGGCCAAGGATTTCTCGATTATCGATACCGAGCAAGTACCCAGATACCTCGAAGGCTACGAGGAAGCAACGCCACAGGTGTGGGCCAAGCTCAGTGAAGCCGAACGAGCGCGTGTTCGGCTAAAGCCCGACCGAAGTGATCCAATCGCCTATCTCAAATACACCTTTTTTGGTAAAGCGCCCTGGCGTCATTGGGCCAAACCATTTTTAATCTGGGGCACGCTGGTTATTGCAGTGTTTATGGCCATGTTTTGTCTCATGACAATCTTCTTTCAGCAATGGGAAAGACATGACAGGCTCACATTCCCGCTAACCAACTTCATTGTTGACCTCACCAAAGGTGATGAAAGAGGCGCCCTTTCCATCTTTCGAAGCCATCCATTTTGGATTGGCGTCCTGGTCAGCCTTGTGCATCTATCGCTGCAACATGCCAACACGGCATTCTGGCCAGAGTTGCCTTTTATTAATCTCAAAAATATTCGAGTGGTAGACCTGCTCCCGGCTGGCCCAGCAAGAGAGGCTTTTGAAAAGCAACCTTATGGCTCATCCGGACCATCCCTAGAAATCAACATCCGCCTTGCAGTTATTGCAGCGGCCTTCTTCATGAGTCGGGAGATGTTACGAAGCTTGACGGTCTTTTTCCTTCTTGGACTTGTCTATCGATATATTTCCTACTTCACACCAATGCGTACATTTAATCGGATCAACTCACAATGGCCGTACGGTGTCTTGGTCTCTGCTGGCGGACTGTTGAGCATCGCCATGATGACAGTTATTGCGGCACGCAAGCATCTACTTGGGGTCTTGACCACGGCTTTTGCATTTACAAAACGGTCAACATTAAATGATCGTGATGAGGCAATCAGTTATCGCAGCGCGGTGATTGGTTTGCTTGCATCTGCCGGGATGATTTATATTTTTTCCCAGTGGGCTGAGCTAAATGTTTGGTTCGTCTGGTGCTATCTGGCCATCTTGCTGTTGTACTGTATTGCAGCTGCGAGAATCCGTGCTGAAACGGGGCTTCCCACCACTGCATTGATAGTGGCCTGGCCACAATGGATCATGATTGCTGCAGGCGGAGCACTGTTTTGGGGATTGAAAGAATCAATTTTCACCAGCCATGCACTATTTCTTCAAGCTGGAAACTTCCTGTTAATCGGTGCAATTCTTGTCGAAGCAATGGCCGCTGCATCACGGGTAGGTGTCCCCCTTCGCAAGATGGGACGATGCCTGATTGTCGGTTTCGTGATCGCAGTTGTAGCAGGCGGCATCACCTCGATGTCCTGGCGATACACTGCAGGCGCTCAAAATATGCATCACAGCGTAATGCAGAAACGCGGTGAATTTAACATCATGACACCGATGATCGAACATGACAATCAGCTCATGGACCAGTATTTTCTGAGCCGCCCAGATCAGGACCAAATCATCACGCCACAGATTGCCGGTGAAATCAAGGAACCACGTTGGCCGGTATTTGGCATCGTCGGCATTTCTTTCCTTCTCACAAGTTTGATCGCGCTGGCCCGGGTTATCTGGCTGGGCTTCCCACTGCACCCGATCGGGCTGGCGGTCGCCATGACAACCGCCATGTATGGCATGTGGGCCTGTGTTGCGGTGGCTTGGGGCGTCAAGGCAATGGCTCTCCGCTTCGGTGGCGTGGAACTGGTGCGCCGGGTATTGCGCCCATTTTTTGTTGGACTTTTTGTTAGTGATCTTCTGACAACCATCTTATGGAGATTCGGTGAAGCAATGGTTAAGAGCAATCTGGGAAACTAGGAAATCACAATCACCGCTTAAAAAATAGGGTCCAATTGGATTCAAAAAAAAGTTTTGGCCCTTGCCAGCGCGGACAATGACGGAATGAAGATTATGGTGCTGGCATTTATGAGTTTCCACACGAAGTCAACTTAAGCCGGATCCAGTACCCGCACCCGGCGCCTCGTGTTGCTGACGCTTATCCATCCTGCTTTGGTGCCGCCGTCGGAAGCCTGTTGCCTATGCCGATTACCATCATCATGGCAAGGTTCATACGGTTTATATCGAGGCTATGCCGACGTGCCCTAGCATGACCTTAACGCTGGGCACCCAAGCGGATTCGTCTTGCCATGGTTAATATTTGACAACCATGGAGCAGTTTGGAACTGTATCACATACCACGGTGGCAATCAGAAGATGTGCCGAGCGAAGAAAAACATGAATGAAATCAAATAAATCCTTCCAATCATAGGACTGTGCTTACATGCTTGCTATTTCCAAAAATCCCCAGCTCTTTCTTGATGATTATTTGATCGATCGCCTGCAAAACATCCGCAGGTCTCTTCAGAAGCCATCCAAGCACCCCGCCAATCCGCTCATTAAACAGGATTTCCCGTGGGAAGCGAAGATGATATCAACATATGGAACGGTATTACACGACTCAAAAACCGGGCGGTTTCGCTGCTGGTACCTCGCCAGCCGGGGCAAACCAGATGTCCCCGATACACCAGAAGGATCCACGCTATCAAAATATTACACCTGTTATGCCGAATCCCCGGATGGGATCCAATGGACGAAACCCATGGTGGGGCGAGGTTCGTTTGCTGGTTTTGAACCCCATAACGTGGTGATTCCCAAAACTCACAGTATTTGCGTGATTGACACACCCGATGACCCCAACCCCAAAAGGCGTTTCAAGGCTGCCGGTGGTGGCGTGTATGGCACTTCGCCGGATGGAATCGAGTGGGATATGAACGGGTGGAGGGACGCCGTAGGGAAAAATGATACCGGCACATCAGTCGTACGATGGAATGATCAGTGGCTGGGTTTTGTACGAAAGCAAGAGTGGGATAATCGACCTGAGGGAAATCTACAGCGTGCAGTGGGCATCACGAAAAGCAGTGACTTCCAACAGTGGACCGAAAAAGAATTGACCTGGACGGCAGACGAACAGGATGGCTATCCGTGGTCACAACCCTACGGCCTGTGTGTGTCGACTTATGGTGATCTACTCATCGGCCTGCTACCCCTACTGCGGCTTGAGCCCGCACAAGGCAACAACTCAGTTGGGGATATGGAAACACAGTTAATGGTTAGTCGTGATGCACGTAATTGGCATCGTGTGGGTGACCGTGCAGTCATTTTTGACCCAAGCCATGGCGGCCCCATCAAAGACAGGACGTGGGATAACAGCTGTTATCCCAGCAGTACATTGATGTGCATTGAAGATGAAATCCGCATTTACTATTCCGGCAACAATGGTCGACATGGCGAATCAAAGACCCCATTGGGCAAGGTGCATGAGGCGGAACTGCGCTGCGGAATTGGCCTGGCAACGCTGCAGGCAGATCGATTCGAAGCAATGCAATGCGACAATCAAGCTGAACAGGCCGTACTGCAGACCAAGAGTTTCTCATTCAGTGGCAAGGAATTGCTGGTCAATGCCAACCTGGACAATGATACAGACCTGGTTGTAGAAGTGGTCGATGAAAACGGTTCTATTCTTAACGGCCTGGATAAAACTGCCTGTCGTTTACAACGGCATAATGCGTTGCGCTACCGAGTTGAATGGCAATGCAATGGTGCAAGCAAAAGCCTGGCCCAAGCCGTTGGCGACCATCGAGTGAGCTTACGATTCAGCTGGATGCGAGGCGACCTGTTCGCCTTTCAGGTTTGTGATATCTAACCGTGAACATGGCTTCTTCGCCAAGCGATTCAGATTCATGATGTTCTTGGATCAGTCATGAGAGCACCATGGAACTTGCCTGGCATTTATTTATTTTGCCAGGAACTGGCTTACACGAAGATCCAAAAGCCAATAGATATTCAGGGAAACGCATTGCAGACACACAAAACATCAATTATTTCAAAACAATGCCTTCGAGAAACCGGACCGATGGAACACGCAACGTCACCCCCTCACCTGATGGTTCCACGACACAGCGGCCACCAATGAACGCCGTGGCGGTTTGAACTGGAAATCGTGCCGCAATGCGCAAGACAATCTCACCTGAAGCGTGTACCTGCCGTATGGCACCCTCCTTGAGATCATTGGTCGCTAGATTGGCCAGAAGAATCGTGTATTCCCTTTCTTTCTCATTAACATAACCCGCTATTCGGATCGTTGCAGGACCTTGAATCATCTCAATCTCCTGACCTTTCCCTGCCGCCCAGCGCATGGCCCTTGCCAGCAACGTGTCCATCTCTACAGCACGTCGCCGAAACTCCATATCAAATGCTGATGTGGAGACGAAAACCACACGCCCCGAACCTTCATAGGCAACCGCAATGGGACAAATCACATCTCCGGGCCAAAAAGCCCGTCGGTTGAAATGCCGTGCATTAGCCTTTTCATGATCAAAATCCAACGCATTGACCAGAACACGACATGCATCGTTGTACTGAGCTTCAAGATACGGCGTAAGAAAGGTGAAATTGGTTTGGTCAATGTCCTCAGTCAACGGTGCTGCGTCAGTGATCTGTCCATAGTTCAAATATCGCTTCGACCAGGATGGAATTGGCCCAACGCTACGCAAACTTGGACAGCCGCCAACCGAGCGCGTGCCGCCAAGACCGAGATATCGCATGCCCAACATTTTCATGAGCGGGCGTTGTTGAATATTGATCGCACTGCCATGATCAAAATCACCCAAAACTACCACTGCATTACCACCCGCCCCAATATAATCGACAAGCCGATGCTCAACTTTCATGCCCATTGACCCGTACTCGGGCACAACGATCAATGGACGCTGCTCCGTCATGGTGGCAGAAAGATCCTCCTCGGTAATCAATTCCATCAGAATCTGATTCTCGCGCAGGATCCTACATGCACCGGATATCGATGGGCCCATCTCACGATCATGTTTCATCTCAACTGCCTGGCTGTGTAATAGTGAGCCAGTGATAATGGGTTCTGATTTCGCACGATGTTCCACAAGCGCACGAAGCTGTCCCATGTATTGCTGCAAGTCGTCCAACCGTCGCGGAGCCAAATCGGCAACACGTGCTTCTCTTAGAAGCGGTTGTCCATCGCAGGTCAGTCCATGCCCTAAAAGGAGCTTGACCTCTTCAAGGCATCGTCTGTCTATGTTTGTATCGTCGTACTTGGCCTCGTCGTAAACCGGTTTACCTGCACTG
>CAUZIY010000122.1:0-9469 GCA_963579995.1 Phycisphaerae bacterium | reverse complement strand
CAACCGTGACCAGATAGAGCGCCACCTAACAGTTCCACCATCACGGCTAAACCGAAACCTTTGTACCCAACATTACCACCAAGCGGCAGGATGGCGCCTGGCGGATCACCGGTAAATGCATGGGGATCCTGGCTTGGTTCCCCATTGGCATCAACGATCCAGCCCGGCGGCAATTTCTCCTGACGATTCTGTGCAACCCAGATCTTACCCACGGCCGCAACAGCCGTTGTCATATCCAGCATGATTGGATCACTATCACGCCGAGGACCTGCGAATGCAATCGGATCCGTGCTTAATCGCCCGTCAATTCCCCCGAAGGGCGCCACTTCAAAACCCAGCTTCCCTGCATTGACAAAAGCCTGGCCAATGAGGCCATCTCTCGCAGCCATAAGAGGGTAGGCTCCCACACGACCAATGTGGCTCGAATTATGCAAGGCCACCGTGGCAACGCCCTGTTGCCTGGCTTTATCAATTGCCAGCCGGGTTGCAAATGTTGCTGCAATTGGCCCCAATGCGCCACAACCATCAACCACCGCAACGCACGGCCGATCCCGGTCAATTCGTGGCTTGGCATCAACTTGATATCTTCCCTCGCGTATATCTCGAGCATATTGATGGAAACGAATCGCACCGTGCGAATCATGACCAAAAAGATTGGATTCAACCAGGTGATCTACAACCACCTTTGCATCTTCAGGCGAACAGCCTGCAGCCTGAAATATTTCAATACCGATGTTCGACAGGTCGTGAGGGGTAAAACGGGGCACAATATATTCCTAAATCTGGTTGAAATTATGGAATGGAAAATATGATTGACTGTTCCGCCGGACTCTATACGGGACGCACCTCGTCGTGCGCATGATTCAGAGCACCATTCATAAACCGCAGGTCCGTTGCGTAGGTCAGCAATTCAAACCCCTGTTCAATCCTTCGGCAAACGCCCCCAGGATCATTCATCGCAATTGCCGGAACCTTGCCTGCAGCCACGGTAACTTGCCGCACCCTTTCAATAGCCTGTTCAAATTCCTGCGAATCGACCTTACCATCGATCCCCGCCATATCCACTCCCAGATCCCCTCCGCCAACGAAGCAACCCGTAATGCCTTTGACAGCTGCGATTTGCTCAGCATTCTGTATGGCCTGTACCGTCTCAATCATGGCCAGGACAACCAGTTCATCGTTTATCGTTTGACGATACCTCTTGCCAAAGTGAATGTTTGCCCGACATGACGCAACAGATCGCTTGCCACACGGCGCGTAATATGCAGCCTCCACAATGGCCCTCGCCTCGTCGGCAGTATTGACCATGGGCATAAGCAGCGTCCGATACCCCATGTCCAACAACCATTCAATTGAACCCAGGTCAACCCCCACCGAGGCTGGCGGCCGTGCCATGGCAATACAGCCGGCCGCATCAATAGCCCTTACCGCTTCACGCATTAAATTGCGGTCAAAACTGCCATGCTGCCAGTCGACGAGCACAAAATCAAAACCGGCATGGCAGGCCAACTCGATTGCTTCAATACTACCCAGAACGTTAACCGTACCGATGACCGGTGGCTTGCCACGACCCAACATGTCTCGCAAGGAAGTTGACATTGTTTGAGGATACCCGATCTGACCGCAGACGGCTAAGCGCCAGACAGACCAGTGGCGACACGCGGATTGCTGACCATCAGTTTCTTCACAACTGGGGGCGGCAAATGAAGCTGGTCTGAAATATTCTTCGCAGCATCGCGCATCGGCATCACCGACCCAAGGAAGTGCTTACGCCCGGGCGCCCACATGATGAGATCTTCATCAATTTCCACTTTCCAACGCCCAAAGGTATATCGTCCCGGGCCCAACCCCGCCGGAGCCGTGGCATCAGTGACAATAATCGCGCGATCATCACCTGCCAACCGCAAATAATTACCAAGCGCAAATAGCGGAATATGAGCACCGTCGGCAATAAACGTCATCCATAGATCACCGGAAAGACTTAGCACCCGCTGGGTAATATTATCGTGCCGATCCAGTTCCATCGGCATGCCATTGCCCACATGCGTGACCATCGAACACCCAGCATCAACCGCTGCTTGCAATTCTTCGACCGTTGCGTCGGTATGCCCGGCAGAGGCAACGACCGCCTGGCGAACTAGAAATTGGGGCAGCTGAGATTTGGCATCCTGCTCGGGCGCATAGGTGACGATTCGAGCCAAACCGCCAGCCGCATCAAGCAGACGTTTCATCTGATCAATATCTACTGGGCCAACCTCCTCTACCGGATGGGCACCATGATAAATCGGCTTGTCAGAAATAAAGGGGCCTTCGATGTGAAATCCCGCAACCATGCTCTGTGCCAAAGCATTCTTTTCTCTCAATTGCACAACCCGTGCCAGGCGGTGAGCCATTCGATCAATTGACTCGGTGATTATGGTCACCAATACGCCGCCCACACCATCTGCAGCCAGCGATTCACAGGCCTGATTCAGGTCCTCGGCTGTCAAATTGTCCTGATTGAAGTCGACACCGGCGTATCCATTGACTTGCAAATCAAAATAACCTGATGGCTGATCCATGATTGAAAAAGTCACCTGACTGGGGATTCACGACACTTGAGTTAATGGTTTTCAAGGAGTGACGCGGAATGAGTATCAAGATAAACCGTTGCCCCTGGATGGGTAAACACCACCGATGCCGGACAGTTCGTTGACAAAGACCCTTCGATTGCATTTTTCACCGCCTCGGCCTTCCGCTCATCAGGCACACAACCAACGATATTCCGAGCACTCATCAGCGCCGAGCATGTCAATGTCAAAGCCTTCTTGGGCGCTGTTTTCAAGCTTTCAAAGTGTCCCTCACCCACCTGTTGCATACGACATGGCTCATCCATCTCCACGCACTTGACCATTACCGGATCATTAAAATCTGCAACATGCGGGTCATTAAACGCGATATGCCCGTTCTCGCCAAAACCAATAAAACACAAATCTATTGGCGCTTCGGCCAACAGGTCTCCATACCGCTGGCATTCAGCATCAGGATCGTTGGCGTCTCCAAACACGTAGTGCGCCTGGCCAATATGTACCTCATCAACCAGCCTTACTCGCAACCACCTGCGAAAACTGGCTGAATGATCATCGGACAAGCCGATATATTCGTCCATGTGGAATGCTTCGACAGCCTTCCAATCAACCCCCTCTTCCCGGATGAATGCAGCGATCACCTCATCTTGAGAATTACCCGTACCGACAATAACCCGAGCCCTTCCGCGTTCAGCAATGGCCTTGCGAACAATCTCACCGGCCTGCCTGGCTGCGGCCCCACCCATGTCACGTTTATCATCAAACACATGCACCGGCACAGGACCAACCTGGAATGAACGGCTAGGCGAACTCATCATTAAACAACTCCAAAGTAAACCGGTCAGTGTAACATTCGGCCTTTAACCTGTGAAAAAAACACCAACCTCTACAACCACATCCCTCTTGCCTTCACTCCTATTTCCAATGGTAAGCTTGCGTCATAACCATGGCGGCCATGCATCTTGTTGTACGCGATAATCCTATCGCTCATGCTCCCTGAACCACCAACTCTACCGGGTTTTCAATTGGCATATACACCCATAACCACAATTCATCTCGGCGAGCTTGCTGTGCCAACACCTGATCTGGCATCCGAAGCGTTTGCCCATCCAAAACACACTGAATATTTCCCCCGCCGGACCACTGGCGAATTGTCAATCCAACCGCTCGACGTCGAATTCCACCCGGATTAAGCTGGAGAACCACCCGATTATCTTCAGCAATTACCACATACCGTCCCGTGGATTGATCAAAACATTCATTGAAATCAACCGCTTCACGAGGAAATTCCCGCGAATCATCGTACCCAACCAGTTTCCCGTGACCAGCCTTCACCTTCATCGGTGCCGTCCAGTCGTCACGGAGATTCAGGACATCCTGCGTCACCAATTCAGGATCATCTGATTGGCACCATGTGATCACGATCGCGTGAGCGTACTCAATCCCAGGCTTGGTGGGACTTGCACGGAAATCGTGGCTGGCGGTCAAGCCCAATGGATCCTGCCAGGCAAACATTGAAGTGGGGATATCCGCCCCGGTTGGATACCGCAGGGTAATCACCGCCTGCAACCACCAGGTTTCCGTACCCAATTGAAACGGGAACGCTGCCGCCACCGGATAGTCGTGATGAGTTTCTGAAGGCACACGGAGCATCTTGTCCGTTAACTTGATTTCCCAAGGCTCAAAGGTGCGCGACCCGGCCAGTGCAATCAGCGCCGGGCCCGGCATGATCTTGCCTAGCAAATCAAAGTCAGGTCCCACGCTACGTCGAACCCACGTCAATACATCATCTGCAATCACAATCCGGTCTGGATAAAAGTTTGCCTTGCCACATGCTTCACCGCGAACATCGTGCGTTTGATCCGAAAAGCTAGGCATCGGACCTCGCCACGTCATCACAGTCGTCAATGGGCCCTTTTCTTCAAGATGGAGTTTGGACCCTTGTGTAAATTTTAATTCCGACCCACCGATATGCCCCAATTGGATACCACTTTCCCAGCAAAGGTTTTGATCTGGAGCAGCACTTTCAGTGAGCATCAGGGACATGATGTTCCCAGGCCGCATCACCGCATGGTATTGATCGTGTTTAACACCATGACACGGCACCGGCTGTGTAGACGCCATTGAAAATCGCTGCCAATTGACCGTGTCAGGTTCGGCAAACAGCCCCACAACCGTCACGCCACCCATGTAATTATTCTTAGCTTCGAGGACCAGGTCCCCATCGACATAAATCCGGTGAATAAAACTGTTAAGAACCCATTCAATCTGCGTCGGATCTTTGACTGACCCCAAATGACGAACTTCCGCAAGAACTTGCCACGGCGGATCATCTGCTTGACGTGTTACCAACAGGCGCACATGAAAATCACCTGCCGTACCACGACATTCCAGGCGTAGATGGCTGCTTGAATTGTAGAACCGAGTCAGCAGCCCCCATGCAGCATCTTCATTTCCATCGCTTTCAATAAAACTGAATTGGCCGCGCAATGTGCCGTGCATCGCACCATAAGCATGTAGATGCGCCGCCCCCTTTTTACTTACCAAGCCATTGCGACCAACCGACCACTGCCCATCACATTGCCACTGGCGAGTATCCTCTAAATGCGACGCATCAAAGGACACCAAGTCAAGATCGAATAGAGCCTGTTCGACAACCGAAATCTGATCCACAACGGCACGCTCGCCGTTTTCATGCAGAATCACTGCCTCATAATCCCCAACGGGCAGAACCGCACCACCCAACAGATCACCACGGAAGTCGCCGTGCCAAACATCCACGCGGACGGCATCTATCGGATCGGGTAGCGGATAACCAACCCATACTGCCTGACGATCGCCAACTCGCTCCAGCATCAACCGGCCCGCAAAGGACCGATCTCGCACGATTACCGTTGGATTACCATGAGATTGGACTACTGGGGAATCTGATGTCATTGACACTCACTTGTTTCTTGTAGAAAAGCCGTTACAGGCGCCTTTTGAACATATAACACGGTCATGATGCTAAACTAACAACCATCCAACAACCATTCAAATCGGACCCGGCATCTAGTTTGCCACGGTATTGCACCACCATGCCAATCAAGACAGTAACACGATACACCCACCCAGATCCCCAGTTGTTTTCCATCGAATAGCAGGCAAAACTCAAGATTGAATGCAAGACAATAAACACAACATGATTGTAAAGGAACTATTACAGTTGGGCATCCGGCATGGCGTCGCATTGTTCGTCCACAGTTCAATCAAGGCCATCGGCAATGATCTTAGCCCTTCACAGCTCATCGCCGCACTACGGGCCGCAGTCGGCGATGAGGGGACATTACTATTCCCCACATTCCCCACGCGCCAGGAAGCCCACTTTGATCCCAGTCAAACACCATCGACGATGGGGGCAGTTGCCGAAACGTTCCGGCAACTGCCAGGGGTCATTCGCAGTCTCCACCCACGTCATCCTGTAGCGGGCCAAGGACCATTGGCAACAAGATTGCTGGCAGACCATGAGTCTGCAATAGGTCCATGCGGCGTTGGCACACCATTTGAAAAACATGCTCGCAGCAGCGGCCAAATCTTACTGCTAGGCGTAGATCTCGATACGCTTACGCTACTGCACACGGCCGAAGCATTGGTCGACTCACCCTACTTGAAAGCCACGAAAGGCCGCTATTTGGATCACGACGGTCACATCCAGGAGGTCGCAATGCGACAAGTACCTGGCGGGCACCGTGGTGGAGTACGCAGCTTTGAAAAACCACTGAGAATCCAAGGGGTGATTCGTGATGGTCGGGTTGGACGGGCGAGAACAATGCTTCTGGATGCGGGGCCTGCACTCGACGCGATGATCAACTTCTTACGCAAGGATCCAGCCGCAGCACTTTGTAAGAACGATAACTGCCCAGACTGCGTGAACTTTCGGGGCAAAATAAGGAATCAGCAGTTCCAAGATCTAGGTGCCCAGTTATGCATTACGCTACCTCAGCGGGCCAAGGACCCACAAGCACTCAAGGAAATCGTGCAACGTTTTGGCATCACCCCACAAATCCAGACAGATATAGATTTAAAGATTGTCCGCGTAAAACCAGGTGAGCTGCCACCACCACCGCCGGACGACACCCATGGCTGGGTTCTACAACCCGCGGCGGAGGAGCTAAATAAATTCAAAACCTTGCCAGCAGGCTATACGGGGCTTGCCTATTCACCGCTAGCCGCAGCACAGAAGGGAATCCAACCATTCTATGACATGCTGTACAAGGGAGGCTGCCGTGACTTGGTGACCGATATCTTTGTCAGTGATGGCATTACCAGCCTGCGGGGGTTCTGTTCACCACCACTGACTTACCTGGATGAAATCCACCCGGACGGACAGGTTACCCTAGGCTCAGGACATGCGCAGTTGCGAGAAATTATATCCGCGATGCGAATGCGTAATTTCACCGGGCGATATCACCTGGTCATACCGGATGGAAATGTGTTTGCGCAAACATTGCGATCACTCCACGAATTTTGGGATTTACTACCCTGATTTCACAATGCCGCCCCAGTTTAAATGCAGGGGTGAAGGACCAAGAACATGAAGCTGACCTTCCTGGGTACCTGCGCCGGCACAGAACCGATGCCGGATCGGCTGCACACCTCGCTAGCGATCGAACACGACGATCAAATATTCTTTGTTGATGCCGGTGAAACCTGCTCGCGCACTGCACATCTCATGGGAATCAACCTTTTATCCGTACGGGCCATTGTGATCACGCATCCCCATATCGACCATGTAGGCGGCCTGGTCAACCTGCTTTGGACAATCCGAAAGTTGAATAACCGCCATCCGAACCACCCACTTGTGGACAAAACCATTGAGATCTATTTGCCCGACCCAGTACTACAGACAGGCATTGAATGTTTTCTAGGCGAGTCCAACCTTTTTGGCCACGGACCAAAATTCACCATAAAGCCTTACCAGGACGGCCTGATTCATAATCAAAAATGTATTCGGATCTCCGCCCAACATAACAAGCATCTGGGTGACACCCCGGACGGAACCAACTGGCACAGCTACTCGCTAAGGATTGAAACTAACTGCAGGACAATTGTCATTTCCGGGGACGTTAAGCATGTCAGCGAGCTCGACCCACTTATCAGGGACTGCGACCTATTGCTGATGGAGACTGGCCATCATAAGGTTGAAGACATATGCCACCATCTTGCCAGACAGCAAGGCCGGTTTGGCTACCTAGCCCTTTATCACAATGGACGAGCAATCCTTGCAGACCGAGCCGGCGAATTGGCCAAGGCACGGAAGATTCTTGGTGAACGCGTGTTGATCAGTGAAGACCAAATGACATTAAACCTTGACGATGCAATCAATATGGCATTGCATTGCCCGGAGCGGGCACCAAACCGCCAAGGATGAATCACGAACACTGACCAATGGTTACGACAACACCAGATCAAATCACGGACCATCAATGGCAACAGTTCAACGAACAAACCCATCTCTCATTGGGGCCGGTTGTAACCGACACCGAACTGGCAGGCATACGCGAGTGGATTGACCAGATCATGCAGGGACATGCCGCCATCGACTACAACCAACTAATGATTCAGGTGGATTCGGCCTCCGGCTACTAATTGCTTTAGAGCTTATTCATCCACCCCAAAGCCACCGACATCAAGAGATATGCAAACCATGGGCCAACCGGATTAACCCACCCCAACTAAAGGGCTCCCACCTCCCCGAATGTCTGCTTAAGGTATTTAATGCTTTCCCTGGCAATTGTCTGTGGATCCGGCGAGTAATCAAACACTTCCACCGAAACAAAACCATCATAATGGACATCTCGCAATGCCTGTGCAATCGGAACAAAATCGGTGTGGCCAAACCCGGGACCTTTGAGGTTCGCATCGTTGGCATGGAAATAGGCCAAGTGTGCCGAATGATCCCGAATCACTTGAGGAATTGGCTGCGCTTCCTGGCACATTGCCTTGACATCAAGATGAAGCTGGCAGGCAGGGTGGTCCACCCGGCGAATAAACTCGACCGTATCATTGGCAAACTGAAGAAAATTAGTCTCCGATGGCCCCAGTGGCTCCATAGCCACCGTCACACCCAACGGACCGGCAACCTCACACACCGCACGAACACCATCAATCGCACGTTCCGTCGCATCTGCCACGTCATCATGACCAGCAATGTCACGTTGCTTGGGACTGCCCCACACCATCACCTTCCCACCCATGGCGCTGCACAGCCGCGCAAGACGTTGGGCAAAAACAATTGTTCTTTGGCGTACAATCTTGTCGGCAGTCGTCAAATGCATCCCCATCGACCCTGTTGGTTTGGCAAGTAGCCAATGCATCGCGACCAGATCAAGTCCAGCATCCCGGGCCGTCTTACCGATCGCACGGGCTGCCGATTTACTTATCCGACTTGGGTCCTCATCAAAGGTAAACGGGGCAATCTCAATACCGTCGTACCCGCATGAGGCAATAAAATCACAGACATGTTCAAAAGGCATCTCTTCAAACATCTCGTTACAAATCGCAAATTTCATGATCCGTCACACTCCACATATACCGTAAGACAAAAGGCCCCAGTTCCAATTTAATCCATATGGACCCTAGACTAAACACAGCAATCACCAACAACCCTTACATAAACTCCCGGAAAAGCCATGATCCCCTGTTGACAAAAGCTGATTAATCAAGCCCGCCCAAACACTAAGATATAAGCAGAAAACCTTTCCAAATCCTACTTCAATGCCCAATAAACCGACAAATATTGCGCGTAAACATCCAGACCAAACCCGGACGCGGTACGTTTTGTTTAAGAATCCTAAACAGCAAAGGATCACCATTCATGAGCCCCCCACCTGACCCGTCAAAAAAACAACCCCGCAGCCTTT
>CAUZIY010000121.1:0-9511 GCA_963579995.1 Phycisphaerae bacterium | reverse complement strand
TGAAGGGTGAGTACAGTGCGATTTTTGGTCTTGCGGTTGAACGCAATCAATTTGGTGTGTCTGACCATCAGCAACATGCAAGTGAACCCCAGGGCCACTTCCCGATGATGAGTGGTTTGTTTCCCACTCCATCTAATCCCGCAACACCATACGATGCCAAGCGAGCCTATCGCGAAGCGTTTACGGAAATGCTTGGTTCCTATTCCTCAAAGTCATCCTACCCGAACCTCAATTCGGGTATGCCGCCTGATGGACAGGCCATTCAGGCAGAGGTCGACAGGACCCAGAATGATTTCAAGGGGCGGTTCGTGCTGAACTCCTCAAACTTGGATGATCGTCAGCAAGAGGCCCTGCGTAGTGAGCAGCAGAATGCTGTGCTTGAACTGTTGACCCAGAGAGCAAGGTCAATCCATATTTATGCCGAGCAGCCGTTAGAGAATCTCGCTTACATCCAATTTCCTGCAGGACCCTTTGATGTCGACTTTTGGTCAGGTTACGACGGTGCCGATGACAAAGCGCCTAAGGTGGATGAAATCTGGGAGGGCCAGATGGGCCTTTGGATGCAGCAGGATATCGTCGAGGTGATTGCCCGAATGAACGAGGTCTGGAACCCCGATCAGAATGTGACAACAGCACCCATCAAACGGCTTATTGGGATTGAGGTTGTCGATGGTTACATAGGTGTTCACACCAAGGGTACATTGGCCGGCACCCGCCGGTCCAGCATGTCGATGAGTGCAGCCTTGATGCGGGGCGGTGCAACGTTGATGGGAGGTAGGGCGAGCAGAACGCCAACCGCGGTGAGCAATCCAACTACTGATTTTGCCATCAGCCATACTGGGCGAAATAGCAATCAAATCTATGATGTGCGCCACGTGCAGGTGACACTGGTCATGGATTCACAGCAACTTCCAAAACTGTTCGAAACGCTTTCGGAAGTTAATTTTATGACCGTACTCAAGATGACCATCATTGACGTGGACGAATACGAAGCTTTACGGGAGGGCTTTGTCTACGGTGAGAGTGATGCAGTTGAGGTGGAAATTTTGATAGAAACTATCTGGTTACGGCAATGGGTAACGCAGTGGATGCCGAACCTGCTTAAAAGTGAATTAGGGATCCTCAAGGAAGGGGATGACGGCTATGTCAATCCCAGCAGCATGGATGAGGATGATGAATTTGGCATGGGTGCCAGGCCCCGTTGAGTCAGCTTAAGGACCTTATGATCGGCGATGGCGGAAATGGCAACCGTTGAGGCCCATCGTTAGGAGTGTGTCAGTAATGAAGATTAAGAATATCAACATCATCGAGAGGCATGTTGAGAAAATTGTTTTGGCGGGGGCAGCTCTTTTCTTTCTGTGTGTGGTATGGTTTTATTTTGTTCGAAGCCCTTATCGCGTGGAGATGCAGGTCGGGCGGGAAAAACAGAGTCTTGCCATTGAAGATGCGGAAGGAAAAGTTCAAGAGGAACTGGAAAAGCTGGCTGGGCAACTTAATTCCAAGAAAGGCTTGCGCGATGTAGATACCGTGCAGGTGCAGGGTTATACAGAACATTTCAAGACTCGCAAGGAACAGCCAATTCTGGCAATGGGGCAATTTGACGGACCCATTGGCACGCCGGGATTGGATATTCAGGATCGTCCATCGCTGGTTTCACAGGCCTACGACATCCCCTTTCTTGACGCACCAACGCAAATCAAGGCGTGGGCTGATTTTGGTGTTTTGCAATCACGTCGCGAATTGATTTCTGACATTAAAGCAATGGTTGGCGCGGACAAATTGGCCACGCAAGCCGCCGATGCATACGCAAAAATGATCGGTGAAAAGGCGCCGAGAGATTTTCGTTTTGTTACCGTCAAGGCCGAGTTTGATCTAAACAAATGGGTGGAAAGATTAGAAGCACAGCAAGGTCCTCGCAAGATCCCAGAAGGTTGGTGGCGTCCGCGTATGTTGGTTACGGATGTGGCGATTGAGCGCCAAGTGCTCGATCCGTCGACTGGACGCTGGTCTGCAGCAACTGGAGAGGCAGATGTGATTAATCCGCTACCTCATTCCGTGGGGTTCCGTCGGTGGCACACGCCCTATAAGGCCGATCCATGGTTTGAAGGCCAACCCGGCCAAGTGATGCTGGAGATCCGTGATCGTCAGGAACTGATCATGCAGGGGTTTATGCCGCCGATGACCGCCGCGCGATTTGTGCCGCGGCCCGATGAGCGAGGTGAGGATCTTTCACTGGCCGATCAGGAGAAGTTATTTAGGATCAACAAGCAGATCGATCGGATTAAGAGGGATTTGAGGCGTCTTAAGCAATTGCAGGAAGGTGGTCGTTTAAAGGGCAAGCAAAGAGCGGATGCCAATATTCCGTCCCGCAGCCGGTCCGAATCACGCAGTGGTTTCCCGGATATGCCTTCCGGCATGCCGTCTATACCAACCAGTGGGAAAAAGAGGTCAAAGCGTAAATCTTCTACACCATTGACGCAGGCCATGTCCCAGACACCTGCGAGCAGGACGGCGACCCTCTCCCAGCAGTTGATGGCGGCTGAATTGGAGCGCGATCAGTTGCTGGGGCGTGATGTGAAGGGCGCAGCAGCCAAGGGTCGTGGTGCGATGCCTCGTGGGATGTTGCAGATGGGTAGGATGCCGCCGGCGGGTTTTCCCCAGCCGCGTAATATGGGGCGTCGTACGGTAAGCAGTAGGCGGAATCGACAGGATATTCCACTTGGGGTTGATCCTGAGTCGCAGGAACTACCAAAGATGACTCTCTGGGGGCACGATATCACCGCACTGCCTGGTAATAGTTACCGGTACCGGTTGCGGGTTCACGTACTTAATCCGCTATTCGACCAAAAACAACTTAATGAGCAACAGAAAGAGGCGTTCGGTCAACGCCTGGCAATTGCGTCACACCCAACTGCGTGGTCTGACCCCATTGACATCGATCCTGATGTTCAGTTTTTTGTCGTTTCCACTGACCGGTCTCATGACCGGGCCGAAGCGGAATTCTTCCGGGTATTCAACGGCCAACTACGTGAAAGTACATTCACCATCAGTTCAGGTGATCCGATGGGAGGCATTGTTGACTTGGAATACGAGGGTCGAATGAGGCGAGTGGATATGCGCGTAGATAGTGTTGCGGTGGATGTGGTTTCCCAAGGCTCTGGTGCCCAAGGCGATGCCTACCTCATCTACTACCATAACCAGAATCAAAGCATGAAGCAGCGTGCAGTGGATGAGGATCGACACAGCCAGAAGCGCATACAATTGAAAAATGAAATTGCCCGCGTCAAAACGGAGGGTGATGTTGGCCTAGGAGGAAATCGCAATTTTCGCCCACGGGGATTTGATGCCGGTGGAATGGGCATGCCATCATTCCCTATTCAATAGGGCTTGTTGCGGTCGCTTCGCCATTATTCTGTGGGTGCATATGGATGTCGCCACGCAGCAAGAACAATGAACCGGTCATGGAATAGGCAACCATGTAAAGACGGTATAGCATCAGCATGCCAATCAGTTGATTGGACGTACATAGTGACGCGGTAACGAGCAGAGGGATGCCGATCGCCTCTTGGACGCCAAGTCCCTGGTAACTGATTGGGATAGCAGCGCCGAAGAGTAGGACCGGAATGACAACTGCCATCAGGTTTGCTGGTTGCGTGATGCCTAGGGCATAGCCCGCTAATGTCGTGCTGGTGATCAGGCAGCAATGCACGACAACAGACAGGGTGACCGTCGCCAAAATAGTAGGTTTATGATCACGGTAGGCCATTGCCGCCTGGTCCAGACTCTGAAAAAACTTTTGGCCAGGCAGCTTAGAGATTAGGTAATCGATCCCCAGCATTCGCCGCAGCATGGGGGATAAAAAGATGCCGCCGCCGATGAAGGTTATTGCGGCAAGAAGCCAGATGATTCCAGTGATCCTTCTGGCCATTAGATCGTCAAGCATAAACAGCCCGGCAACTCCGCCCACAATGATGAGGCCAACTACTCCGGCAATGCGATCCATTACCACACTCATCACAGCGTCGGCATTACGGCCGCTCCCTTTGGCAGCATAATATGCCTTGACCACATCCCCCCCGGTTGAGCCCGGCATGCAGTAGTTGAAGAAATTCCCCACCATATACAGGCGGAATGCCTTGGGGAAACTGACTGGCATCTTTCTTGCGCGTAGTAACAATAACCACCGAGTTGTTTGGAGTGGGAAAATAAGACCCATGATGAGCCATCCGGCGACCAACAATGGCGTCTTCGCCCCACGGAGGGTGGGAGTGATGCCGGGTTTAAACTGAAATTGATTGTCCTCAGCCCCCCGGTCATCAGCAGGGATATTCATCCTTTGTTGGCCGCCGATCCTGATGGTGACCAACTCGCCTCGATCGAAGCTTTTCTCATTTCCTGCGATGGTTGGATAAGATGTTACCTCAAGGAGCAAGGAGCCATCAGGTATTTTCGTGCCTGCTGGCAATTGGACATGATCCGTCCAGGTAAGGCTGAAGATGATATAGCCAATACCTCCAGCGGCAATCAGAATCCGTATGCATGTCAGTAGATACTTTTTCATTGCCAAGTGATATCGGCTTAGATGCAGGGTTAGCTGGATGCATGGAATGGCGGGTCGTTTGCAAGGTGCAATTGGTGCGATAAGCTCATCATTATGACTACGTCAATCTTCTTGTACGCTGCGCCAGCACGATGTGCGGCGAGATTTGTCTGGTTCATTGGTGCATGCCAAGTAGTCTTTTGTGGATTTTTATTCTGGCTTGTTTTATCGGGAGGCCAGTTTGGGGTATTCGGGCTTGTCAGGGCCCCAGCGGGCGGATTTTCGGACCTGAACGGGATATGGCAACTGGCTGCCGATACGCATGCCGCGCGTGTTATGACTTTGGCGATTTTCGGTACGGTGCTGGCGGTGACGCAGATGCTTTTAGGCTTTGCAATCCACGCTAGGAGGCGGTGGTCAGCAACAGTTGCGCTCCTGTTTACACTGGCACAGTGTCTGGCCGTTGCTTTGTTATTGGCCCTGGCTGCAGTCAACGCGGTGGCGTCATCTAGCCCGGATCAGTTAACCTTGTCTGTACTTATTCTTGGGACGCCACTAGCCGTATTGGTGGTTGCTTCACGGCACCTTCATCTTGCTCGACATGTCGGCGGCCAAATATAGTCCAGGTGATTGGATGTCTTCTTTGCCACTAAGTACTGAAGAAAACCACGATTCGGAGACGATTGGCCCCTTTCCTGCTCTCGCTTTTGCCCAAGGGACGGGTGTCGTATTGCAGGTGGTTGGCGGAGCATTTTTAATGGTCTGTTGCTGTATGTGCTCAACGGCCTTTCAATGGGATCCACAGTGGACATTGCTGGAAGCAGAATCCATTGAGCCTGCACCACCGCGTGGACGGCTTGCTGATCTTGTCGCAGATCCAGGAAAGTTTGGGCTTATGGCCACCGTTGTGGCCTCAACGGTGGGTGGGTTGGGGTTATTGGGGTTTGGCTTGGGCTTGCAGACGGACAAGCCCCGAGCAGCCTGGGGGGCGGTGATATGCGTGTGTATCCTGTTGATTGCGATGTTAGTGGCTGCCTATGGATTGTGGTGGGGTTCGGCGTCCTGGCCGGCCCGAGTGGTTAATGGCCTGATGGTTTTGGTGGTACTCGTGTTGCTTCCATTTACGGTTACGGCACTGCGGCAGGTGCGGGCCAATCCTCCATCGGGTGCGCTGAATCTGGTGCCTTATGATTATGATCCAAAGAAGGACCTGGGACACCACTGATAGGTTGCCATGGTTTGGATGCAGGCAGAAATAGAATGGAAGATATAAAGACCACCAATAGGAACAGTTTATACGGAGCGCAGTCATGTCAACTCATTTTGGACGCCTAGTCTGTGGTGTGCTGGCATTGAGTTTTGTCTGTGCAGATGTGCGTGCGGTTGATATGGATCATGACAGATTGGCTGATGCCGCGGCCATGCGTGGAATTGCCTTTCTAAGCCAAGCACAAAGTGAGTTTGGCAGCTGGTCACCCCAGATTGGCCCGGCGGTTACCGCAATAGTGCTTACGGTCATGCTCGATCGGCCGGACCTCGTACACGATGATTCGGTTGTGGATAGGGCATTGGCATTCATCTTGAGAAAATGTCGAGACGATGGCGGGATTCACGAGGGAATTCTGCATAATTACAACACGGCGATTTGTCTTTCGGCTCTAGCCCGTGCGAGACAAAGCCCTCAGGTGGTCGAGGCTATTGACAAAGGCTGCGAGTTTCTGCGCCAGCTTCAGTGGTACGATCAGGTCGACCCCAAGAGTGTGTCAGTCGGACCGGACCATCCCTTTTATGGCGGTGCCGGTTACGGTAAACATGGCAGGCCGGATCTTTCGAATACACAGATCATGCTACAGGGTTTGTACGATGCCGGACTTTCACCGACAGATCCGGTATTTCAAAGAGCACTCGTATTTATCTCCCGATGCCAAGGTACTGCCGCCAATATGCAGTGTGGTGATCAGATTGTTCAGGATGGTGGGTTCGTATACTCGACAAGTATTGACAAGAATCACATCGGCATCCCCCAATCACTTGCAAGTCCCGAGGCTCGCGATGAAGCAATGCTGGGTAAGCCCGTGACCGGATTGCGCACATATGGTTCAATGACGTATGCTGGGTTCAAGAGTTATGTTTATGCGATGCTAAGCCACGATGATCCGCGTGTAATAGATGCCTACAACTGGATCCGACGCCACTACACCGTCGATCACAATCCAGGCATGCCCGAGGGGTTGAAACTGGATGGTTACTTTTACTATCTGATGACGATGTCTCGCGCGCTGGACGCATGGGGATTACGGTATATTGAAACACCTGACGGCTACAGGCATGATTGGGCAAAAGATATGACCATAAAATTGCTATCGATGCAGCGTGCTGATGGATCCTGGCGGAATACATCGGAACGGTGGATGGAAAATGACCCCAATCTGGTGACGGCCTATGCGCTGATTGCGCTAACGCATGCATTGAAATGAATATTCTTAGTAGACGGTAGTTGTCAGCCGACACCCGGCTTGGCATGGTGAATGTGTTGTGCAGATCGATTTGAAGCTAGCGTGGCGGCTAGATGAATGGCTGCTTTCATGCTTTGCGAGTTGGCAATGTTCTTGCCCACAATGTCGAACGCTGTACCGTGGTCAACACTGGTGCGAATAATTGGCAACCCCAGTGTTAGGTTCACCGCATCTTCAAATGCCAGCATCTTGAGTGGGATGAGTCCCTGATCGTGGTACATTGCGACGATCAGGTCGTATTTTCGACGGTTGGATTCGTGGAAGATCGTGTCTGCCGGGAAGGGGCCGCAAACGTCTATGCCAGCATGCCGTGCCATCTCAATGGCCGGTTTGATGACGCGGTGTTCCTCATCTCCAAGTTGTCCATTTTCTGAAGCATGTGGGTTCAGTGCACAGGCTGCGATGCGAGGCCGCTCAATACCCATGTTAATCATGGCTTGGTTGCCAAGATCAATAGGGTCATAGACGCGGCCGATGGTGAAGATATTACGTACATCCATTAACGGTAGGTGGACGGTTGCGAGTACGACATTCAATTTTGGTGAAGTGAACATCATGGCAACACGTTTAGAATGCGTGCGGTTGGCCAGTAACTCCGTGTGGCCGGGGAATCGACAGCCGGTCATCCGCCAGGATTGTTTGCAGATGGGACCAGTGACGATGGCATCGATGCTACCAGGCTCGCCCGGAGACTTGAGAGCGTTTTTGATCGCATCATCGACGAATCGCAAGGAGGCTTCACCCCCTTGCTTGGTGGCTCGGGCTACATTCTGTCCAAGCATGGAATACTCATCATAGTCGAGCACTACGACCTCGTGCACAAGGTCGTAGTGCGCTCGTGCCGAGTCATGTTGAAGGCGCCACCAGAAAGGCTCAACCTCTGCCTGGTCAGCAGCGTAGCTGATCAACTCGTTCATGCCGAACACGACGAATCGACCGAGTTTGCGTACTGCTGGGTCGGCCAGTGCTTTGACCACCAGTTCCGGGCCAATGCCGGCCGGTTCACCCATTGTGATGCCGATCACGGGTCGGTGTGTGACTGGCAGAGTTTGGGGATGAGCCTTTCCCATTGATAAATAGTAGCAGGATTCGGTGTGTATGAGTTATATATTTTACCTTTAAACAACCGGTAACGGCTAAAATTTAGTGGCGGGTCAAACATTTGGATTAGCAGCCTGCCCGTTACGCGGTCATTAATGGGTGCCATATGGTCAAATGGTCGTGGTGAAACGACTATCACTTAATGACTGGCATCGGAATGGCCCGCTGCCCCCTTGGGATCATTCGTAGTGTCCTATTTCAGATTTGCCAGCATTCGTGGTTACCATATGGATATGGCAACCTCAAAAGTAAATGTGGCCGTAATAGGTGTCGGTCGAATGGGTGGCTTGCATGCTCGCACCTACGAGCGGCTGTCAGACGCCAACCTTGTGGCGGTGGTGGATTCGGATCTGGAAAGTCGGCAAGCAATAGCCGACAATTTGGGATGCGATGCATATGCGACATGTCAGGAGCTTTTTTCGGCCCACCCAGATGTTGCAGCGGTAAGTGTTGCTGTGCCAACAGAATATCACTTGCATATTGCCGGTGAACTACTGCAACGGAGGGTCGCATGCCTTGTCGAAAAACCATTGGCATCAACGGTTGGTCAAGCTCGCGAGCTTCAAAATATTGCCATGCGGCACGATGCGATTCTCCAGGTTGGACATACGGAGCGTTTTAATCCAGCGGTGCGAGCAGTGGCAGCGCTGGGGGTGACGCCAAGATTTATCCAAGTTGATCGGATTAGCCCAATGACCTTCCGGTCGCTTGACGTAGGTGTTGTAATGGATCTGATGATTCATGATCTTGACATCGTGCTGATGCTAGCCGGTACACAGTTGAAACGGGTTGATGCCACGGGTGTTGCAGTTCTCGGTGAACACGAGGATATCGCCAATGCGAGATTAGTTTTTGATGGGGGTTGTGTGGCAAACCTTACGGCAAGTCGATTAGCCCTGAAGACAGAACGCAAGCTACGCCTATTTAGCGATCAGGCATACGTGAGCCTAGACTATCAGGCACGACGCGGTGTCATGATCCGCAAGACAGGAAATGTTGAGGCTTTAGCTCAAGTTCGCCAGCAGATTGCCGATGGTGCAGATCTGACTGATCTCGATTATTCCCAGCTTGTTCATGTTGAACAGTTGGCCATGGATGAACACAAAGGAGAGCAGGATCCATTGACCGCCGAATTAGCTAGCTTTTTGACGGTCGTTGCGCAGGGTACGCAGCCAGAAGTCGATGGCGAAGCAGGTTGCGCCGCCATCGAAGTGGCACAACGTGTAATTAGTGCAGTTGAGCAACATGTTTGGGAAGGTCTTGATCAACAACGAGTATAATCTGCCCAACCTGCATCTGGGTTCGGTATCCGTATAGAACATGACCCCCTTTCTTTTTATGATTGTCTTGTTGC